>NZ_DAMADT010000031.1:13655-25995 GCF_031997925.1 Lachnoclostridium sp.
ATAACTACTAGCACTGCTAAAATAAATAGAAAACTGATAATAGTGCTCTTTCTCTTGAAAATTTTTTTATACTCGAATCCTACTAGTGTAAGAAAATTATTCATAGGTTGTCACCTCACTAAAATAATATAAATACAAATCCTCCAAAGTAGCTTTCCCATTGATTGCATTTTCACATGGTTTGCTTTCGCTAACCAGTCTCAAAAATATTTGTTCCTGTTCTTGTCTAACATTGATAATTGGATAAATTTTTGCAAATTCATCTGCCTTCTCTTCCGATACTACGCATTCCCAGACTTTATCTTGTATGGCTGTAATTATCTTATCCAAACTTCCATTATGAATTAGTTGGCCATTTTTCATCACTAGAATCGTGGTAGCTATATTCTCAATATCAGAAACAATATGCGTTGATAATAATACGATTCTGTTTGTTCCTAATTTTGAGATTATATTTCGAAACCTGATACGTTCCTTTGGATCGAGACCTGCAGTAGGTTCATCTAGCACAAGAATCTTTGGATTATTTATTAGTGCTTGAGCAATTCCTAAGCGTTGCTTCATGCCACCTGAAAAAGTTTTTATTTTCTTTTTTGCAACCTCCGTTAATGAAACCATCTCTAACAATTCTATTGCTTTTTCTTTTGCTCTTTGCTTTGGTAATCCCTTTAAACTACCCATATAGCACATAAATTCAATTGCTGTAAATTCTGGATAAAAACCAAAATCCTGTGGAAGATATCCTAAAATATCTCGATACTCTTCTTGGCTTACATCAATTTCATTATATTTAATCTCCCCTGAAGTTGGCCTTAATACGCCACATATCATTCTCATAAGGGTTGTTTTTCCTGCTCCATTGGCTCCTAATAACCCATAGACACCTGGCTTTAGTTCAAGAGAAAGTCTATCTACAGCAATTTTATTTTTATATTGTTTCGTTAATCTGTCTAAAACTAATTCCATTGTAATGCCTCCGTATTTTTAATAAGTTTTGAGCTTTGATTTGTAATTGCAATGCATAATAAAATGAAAAGTATAATCCAAAAAAATACAAACTTATCACTATATATCATTAGCCTTGAATTGGCTAGAATCCCATTACATACGATTACAAAACAGGATACCCCTGCACAGCAATAGACGACTTCCCGACTAGAGATTCTATTCATTAGCATTAGTGAGCCTAGACAAGTTATAAGATAAGGCACACTCAAATATAAGCCAAGTTGTAAGCATCCATAATTTATTTTGAAAGAGACAAAAAACAAAACAATTCCAAATACAAACGCATTTGTGAGACCTAATATGCCCATACGCATTAATAAAACTTCACCTAAATTAAATCGTGTAGTCATTTCAAGTTCTGACATGCGAAAAGAACTAGATCGTGCAATCTCCGTAGAAGCTAATAAAGCTAATAAAGGGAACAAAGAAGAAATCACCCATATCATAGAGTAAGTTGCCTCAATGTCTTTTATTATCTTACACACAGCAAATACACTCAGTAGTAGTACCAATGAAAAACCCCAAACTCGCTTTCTTATATATCCTATCTGATGGAATACAAATTCTCTATATGTTGCTTTGGGGTAGTTAAAATTTTGTAGGAATTCCTCTTTTCTTCTTGAATCAGGTGCATCAAAAACTTGCCTAAGTTGTTCTTTCAACTCACTTTTCATTGAAAATCCTCCTCCCTTAACATCTTTTTCAAACATTGTAATGCCGTATTAATTTTACGATATATAGCAAATCTTGACTGATTGGTGATTTTACTGATTTCATTCATAGATAATTCATTTACATATCGCAATAGTAGCAATTCTTGCATATCTTTCGATAAGCTTTTCACTGCACATTTAACTGTGATTTTCGTATTAATATTCTCAAACAATTCATCACCCTGTATTTCCTCATCAATTGGTTGTAGCTTAACTTTTTTGTAATAATCAATGCAAAGATGATTGGCTATAGTATAGAGATAAGCCAATGTCTTCCCCTTATCTATGTATGTATTTTGACTAAAAAATTTGAGGAATGCTTCTTGTGTCAGATCCTCAGCTACATAGCTATCATTTGTTTTAAAATAACAATATCTATATATTTTGTCATACAGTTCTTTGATTTCAATCGACAATGAATTACCTCCTTTCACTATGTATAACTGTTTTATTATACCAAATGTGCGCCAAAAAAGAAAAAATGGAAAACAACTGTAAGTTTATGCTATAATTAATTTGCTATGTTAATTCAAAATTGTGTAATAAAGACTATTTATATAACCTCTCATTATTGGGCAAAAAAAGAGAGGTAGAATTATCTTAAATAGACTATTTTTATTATTAGGAGATGAAGATATGGAATGGATAGAACGATTAAATAGTGCTGTTAATTATATCGAAGAAAATATAAAAGAAACTATCGATTTAGAAGTAGTAGCAAAGATTGCATGTTGCTCAACTTATCATTTTCAAAGGATGTTTGCCTATATAGCAGATATACCATTATCTGAGTACATACGCCGTAGGAGAATGTCGTTGGCAGCTGTTGATTTACAGAGTGGCGATGAAAAAGTGATAGATATTTCTCTAAAATATGGATATGATTCACCGACAGCATTTAACAGAGCTTTTAAAAGTGTACATGGTATAGCACCATCTCAGGCAAAAGTAGAAGGTACAATTTTAAAAGCATTTCCTCCTATCAGCTTCAAGATAACAATAAAAGGAGATAGTGAAATGAATTACAGAATTGAAAAAAAAGAATCATTTAGAATTGTAGGTGTTTCAGAACCATTAGAAGCAGAAATTGAGAAAAACTTTGAAACTGTACCGAAAATGTGGGCTACAGCTGCAATGAATGGAACAATACCAAGACTTGCTACCATGATGGAAGGAATGCCTATGGGTATGCTCGGAGTAAGCTCCTGTAATGAATCAGATAATTGGAGATACTATATTGCAGTTGCAAGTAGTCAACCAATAGAGAATAATTTAGAAGAATACATTGTCCCTAGCTCCCTGTGGGCAATATTTTCAGGAGAAGGAAGTACTCAGACTATACAGGAACTAGAAAAAAGAATCGTGACTGAATGGCTTCCAACTTCAGGATATGAATATGGAAATGCACCAGATATTGAGGTGTATTTAAATGCAGACCCGGAGAATGCCTACTATGAAGTATGGATTCCAGTTTCAAATAAGGAGAATTAAGTATGGTGCATTTGGTATATTGTGATGGCACCGAAAAGGTATTAGAAAAAATATTGGATAATTCTAAAACGATGATTATTAGAGCTGCTGCCGGCAGAAAGATTCCTCATAGTAGAGTATTCGTTGGTGAGAAACTTTACTTCATGAAAAAAGGTACGGCAAAAATCTCAGCAACTGCAACTGTGAAATCAGTTCAAAATTTCGTTAAATTATCAGAAGATGAAATCGTAAAGGTACTTGACGATAATCAAGAAAAATTGAATTTGTCTAAAAAGCAACAAGAACGTTGGCATAAAAAATGTATGTGCTTGGTAGAGTTTGAGAATGTGATTGGAATCCAACCTCTTGACTTTGACCGTCAGGGCAATATGGATGATTGGCTTATTATTGAAAAAATAGAAGATGTAGTTGTTGGCACAAGCATTTCATATAATTATGATAAATCTAAATTTTAGGTGGCATTGCTATGGCATGCAAGAAAAGTAAATATTGACTGTTAATAACTCGTTTAAAGAAAGGCTACAAGGTTAAGATAGTTCACCTACTTTAAATATGTATCAAGGACTTACCTTATTACAGTAAGTCCTCTTTTTTATGCCTATATCAACAGTATAAATGATACTAAATTTATACATTACAGCCCACTTCTTTTTTTTACATATTCTCTTACCTCTTGATAATTTTCAAATTGAACTATCATTGGATCATTATATATGTCAGTAGTAAACACTTCCCCTGATTCTTTCTGATATATTAACTGCGGAACAATCTTACAATAGTCATAATTACTATTAGAATTTATAAATTTCCTGACGTCAAATCCATTTAATCTCATAGAAAACACAACCATCTGACCCGGTTTTATTACACATGGGCCATTCGTTATATTATCATCATCTACAACTAAAGAATAGGACTCAATAATATCTTTCGTTTGTAAAAACTCATGAGATAACTCGGAAAGTCCTTCCATTATTATAGTTTCAGTAGCTTTATATTTTTGCATCCTTTCGCTTTCCCATAAAGGAATACAATCTACTGCTTCTAAGATATCTCTATCTGACTTTCCGCCATAGATACATATTCTTCCGATATCAACTATCTGTTTGGTTCCATCCGAATAAGTAACCTGAATACTATCAATTTCAGCAACATCTGGTAAATTGCTAACCACATTAGTATCCCATTTCATATATATTGTTTCAGTTATAACTTTATAGATTCCATAATGTTGAGTGTATTTTGGATATACTTCCACTTTTAACTCTGGATGATTAGTAAATTCAACTTCCTTAACCTTTCTCTTATCCGTGAAATCTTGTACATACTTAAGTTCCATCGAATCTACTATCGTTGGAAGATAATGTTCTACCAAATAACGAAAGTAGATTGGTTCTTCAATCTTCAATTTATCCCATCCTATTTTTCCGATAATTCCACCGACTACACAAACCACTAACAAAATGGCAATTATTAATCTTTTATGAATTTTAACTTTCATAGTCTTCCTCCTCCTAGTACTTAAAACCCCTATGCATTGAGCATCATGCCAAGTATTGTCATGTAGTCTCGGACAAGATGGTAATAAGAAATTACAGATGCTTTTACTATTATCATCGATGTTCTTGTTCTATCAAATTCGTTCCATAAGCTCTAAATCTGTAACTATTGGTATAGATATTTTTTAAATACTTATGATTTTGTGACAAATAGTAATTATCAAACTCTAAATCCGTAACCATTGCATAAGATATTTTTTAAATACCTATGATTACGTAACAAATATATATTATCTAAACTCACTACTTTTAAAGGTACAACGAAAAATTCATCCTTCTTTGCTGCCGGATAGAAAAACATTTCATCTTCATGATAAACAACGCCATCGTTACTATAATAGTAACGATTTTTATTAGATACCTGAATTGATTCTAATGCAGAGAAGCCTTGTAGACCATGATATTTATATAAACCTTCAATGCTTGTAACCTTACTTCCTATATTCAATGTCTTTAGATATCTATTTTGATTCAAAAATACTTTCGTAGCGCTTTCAAGCACAGTATATTCTTTCTCTATTTTTCCCATTGGATATACGAGTAACGTCTTTTTGTCCTTTGTATATAAAACACCATCAATCGCAGTCAAATTAGGATTTTTAGAAGATACCTTGATCTCTTTTAACTTCTTACAATTCGAAAACAAACTAGAATTATAGTCAAATTTTAGCGATAATTTATCTGATAATGTAATTGATTCTAGATAATTATGAACTTCAAATGTATTATTCCTAAAATTTGTAACAGAGGATGGTACTGTAAATGATTTAGTTTTCTTATTCTGTGGATACCATATTAATGTTGATTTAGAGGCATTATATAGCACGCCTTCCATTACACTTGCTTTTTTATTTCCTTTAGCAAGTTCAAATTCTTTTAAATCTGGAAAACATTCATAAGGAAAATACAATCCACTTCCTTCTATTATAATCTTACTCACATTAGACATTTCATTTTGAAAATCCCGCATATAGCAGCCTTTATAGGTAGCGGGTACATGAATCGTTGATATGGAACTAATACTTGGCATTAAATATAAATTAGTGAGTGCTTTATTATACAGAATTCCATCATACAAAGTATAATATTTGTTTCCTTCTTCTAGATAAATTGTTTTTAGATTTTCCATCTTCATTGTAATTTCAGAATTTTTCAAATCTCTAGGTATTGTAATAGACTCAACACAATCTAAATTACTGATACTTCTTAAAGAACAACTTTGTAACGTACTAGGAAATGTTAGATTCTTTACCTTCTTTTGATTTGGCCAATATATCAAGTATTTGATATCTCGATCATATATCACACCATCGATAACACGAAAATATGTATAGTCATTATCTAAAATGTGACCAATCTTACTATATTCTAAGCAATTCGGATTCAAAGATAGTTCACGTGGGAACATCAGTTCTTCCAATTGTACTCCGTATAATGCACTAGGTTCTATATTTGTAACTGTTTCAGGAATATGATAAATTTTTGTAACTTTCCCTTGGGGATATTCTATTAAAGTATTCATAGCTTTGTCATATAAAAGGCCATCTACAGTACGTAAATATAGATTATTCTCATCCACCTTTACATTGGTTAAATTTGAGAAAAAACCATAGGAACCAAACCCATTATACATATGACCTAAATTGATTCGAAACAAAGCATTGATTTCGATTCGTTGTAATCTGTAGTTTGCACCAAATGCAGATGTCTCTATGTTAATTAATGATTCTGGCATAACATATGTTTTACTAAGTTTATTGCTTGGATAACAAATCAAACTAGTTACATCACGGTTATAAAGAATTCCATTCATATCTGTATAATAAGAATTCTGTGGATGCACTTTGACTTCTTCCAAGTTTGATAAATAATAAGGAAACGCTTCTCCAGAATATAAAGCTCTTAACATAGAATCAAAATCGATAAAATAAAACGCCTTTCCAACATCGTTTAGGCTTTTTGGCAAAGAGATCACTTTCACGCTAGGAAAATAGTAAAAGATACTCGCTGGTAAAGAAGTAACGCCCTCTGCTATGATTACTTTTTCAACTTTATCAAAAATTGTATCATAATGAAATGTAGCAAATAAAGACACATCTTGAATGGTAGCCACTTTTTCATTCTTATATTTTATTGTATTGTCTTTAGAGAAAACATAACCCTCTACCAAAATATCTGGCTTTTGTTTCGATTCTTCCGTTTCAACAGAGAATTGCTTATCTTTTATAGGTTTGTTATTCATAACCCTATTAGAATCCAAATATTCCTTTACAAATAAAAAATCCGTTTCGAACGAATAAACTTGATAATAACTAGAGCGGGAATCTACTTGATACAGTATATTATCCCTTATTTCAAAATTATCATTTCCATTCAATATAATACGTTTTAAGTTAGTAAACAGTGGGAACGCTTTTCCTTCTCCCTCAGCAAAACTAGCTCCAAACAAACCCCATAACGATTTTGAGAAGGTAATTTCCTCAAGATAAGGATTATACGTATTAAAGTCTGCAATATATATCTTATCTGGAATCTGATATTTTTTATCTTTTTTTGCACATGGATAAAGAATTAATATATTGTCATATGCGTGAAAAACAACACCATCTACAGATTTAAAATACGGGTTTCCTTCTTCAATGATTACTGCTTCTAGCTCAAAACATTCTACTCCTAAATATAAATCTACTTGAGCATTAGCCAAGTGACAGTTCTTATGCACATATAACTTCTTCAAATGATTTTGTCTTCTAAGCTGAGCGTTATCAATTGAGGTAACCGTTTCCGGTATTGTATAACTCTTGATATCTAAATCTATTGGAAACCATATAATTTTAGTCATTGTCTTATCATAAAGAATCCCATCTTTTACTGTATAATAAGCATTCAATTCATCTAAATCTAGCACGGATAGGTTACGAAAACCACCTAATAAGCTACTATATTTATTACCTTCCATTACTTTTAAATTCTTAGGAAGTTTTAAAGCTTGAGTTGTATTTACAGTATTAAATAGATCCATTGGGAATGTTTCTATATTGTCATGAATCTTAATAACAGTCTGTTTATTCTGATTTGGGTATACATAAATGTAACTAAAATCGTTAGAGTATAGAACCCCATCAAACAATGCCAGATATGGATTGTTATCATCTACCTGTATGGAAACAAGTTGATTTTTACTCATATTTGAACAAGATATTAAGGATTTTGGTATTGTTAGTGTTTTAAGTGTATTGATATTCTTAATCTTAGTTCCATCTAAAACCACCATCCCCTGTGGCAGATTTAACTCTTCCACTTGTTTCTTTTCGGGCCAATACTCGATATAACTTTTATCATGTCGATATAAAATTCCATCGACAGAAGCAAAATATGGATTTGTTGATGCAACCGTAATCGATGTTAATTCAGCTTGATAAAATGCCTCACTTTCTAATTGGCGAAAGCTCTTTGGTAAAGCAATTTCAGCTAATGTCGAAGCACGAAATGCAAAGTTTTCAATACATACGAGTCCTTCCGGTATCTGAATATGATCCATAGATACAAAGGCGAATGCATTGTTATTAATCACTTTGGTTCCAATTTCTACAATCGCATTGGCTCCTTTTTTCATCGGATAGGAAATCAATTTCGTTCCATCCTTACTATATAAAACTCCATTGATACTTTTATAAGATGGATTATCCTCATCCACATAAATCGCTTCCAAATTGGGAAAAACCTCTTGTAGTGTTGTGTGATAACCATCAATTAAAATTTCTTCCACTTCATTTGTTATATGTAACTCTTTTAGGTTATTCAATATTGGCATGTAAGTAAAGCTAACCCTAGAAGTTGAAATCGTCACTTGATGAATTTCTTTTGTATTCGTTATATCTTCACGCTCTTGTGCTGTAATATTATCATACAAATATAACATATGACCTTTCACTTCATAGTTCTTATCTTCAGATGCTTTGATTGATTGGGTATTCATTAAAATAATAAATACCATGATAGGAAAAAAAAGAATACTCCTTACCGCATGTAGTGACTTTACCCTTTTCATACTTATCCTCCATTCTATCGCAATCCTGCGAATTTGGCCGATAGCACAAACTCGAGTGTAAAAAATCTTGATTTTTCACACTCTCCCTGATTAATTAACCACCGGTTATATCATAATCTTGCTTGTGATATTGCTTAGGCAAAATTTTACTATATTCTAAGGATAGGCATTGAAAAAGGTAATTATATGGTAAAATTATTACATTTTTATTAAAATAGGAAAACTCTCCTTTACTTATGGTACGCTTCACCGTAACACAAATAAAGGAGAGTTTACATCTTGTCTTATTAACCGATTATCACGTTAGGACTTCTATTTGAATAATAACAAATCCGCTAACTACACCAATTATTTTACAACAATATTAATTATTTTACCTTTAACATAGATCTCTTTTACAATTGCTTTTCCTTCCATCGCTTTTGCAACGGTAGGAACTTCCTTCGCTTTAGTAAGGGCAGAGCCATTCTCTTCATCCACTGCTAACTCTACAGTACCCTTCACCTTACCATTTACTTGAACACCAATCGTAATAGTATCTTCTTTGATAGCGTCTTCATCATAAGTTGGCCAACACTCATTAGCTAGTGTATTGCTATTACCTAAGAGATTCCACATCTCTTCACCAACATGAGGACAAATACAAGAATACATCTTAATAAAGCCTTCTGCATACTTTCTTGGGCAAGTTCCTACTTTATATACACTATTTACAAAAATCATCATCTGGCTAATGGCTGTATTAAAGCCCAATTGTTCGAAGTCGCTTGTCACTTTCTTCACTGTCTGATGATATACTTTTGTTAAGGAATCGTCATTGTCCTCTGTAATGTTTTCTTCATTAGTAAAGAATGTCCATACACGATTAATGAATTTTCTTGCGCCTTCTACACCTTGTTGATTCCATGGTTTAGATACTTCTAAAGGTCCCATAAACATCTCATAAAGTCTTAAGGTATCTGCACCATAATCTCTAACGATATCACTTGGATTTACAACAAATTCTGGGAAACGTTTACCCATCTTAATACCATTGGAACCTAGAATCATTCCTTGATGAACTAATTTCTTAAATGGCTCTCTTACTGGTGATAAACCTTTATCATATAGATAACGATTCCAAATTCTTGAGTACATTAAGTGTCCAACTGCATGTTCTGGACCACCAATATATAAATCTACTGGTAACCAATGCTTTAGCAATTCTTGATTAGCAAATTCCTCTTGGTTATCTGGATCGATATAACGCATAAAATACCAGCTTGAACCTGCACTACCAGGCATGGTTGAAGTTTCGCGCTTTCCTTTTACACCGTCTTTCTCATATTGTTTCCACTCAGTTGCATTTTCAAGAGGAGCCTTACCATTCTTACCTTTGTAATCTTCAAGTACAGGTAAAATAAGTGGTAATTCGCTATCACTTAATACATGAATTTCATCATTTTCTGTATAGACAACTGGCACTGGTTCTCCCCAGTATCTTTGTCTAGCAAAAATCCATTCACGGAAATGGTAATTCACAGATTTACGTGCAACGCCCATTTTGCTTAACTTCTCAGTAATTGCTACTTTTGCTTCTTCAACTGTAAGTCCTGTAAATTCTTCTGAGTTCATTAAGATGCAGCCTTTACCAAGATAATCACCCTTTTCAAATGCTTTCTCGCTTACATCTGCTCCATCAATTACTTGAATCATAGGGATATTATGAACCCCGGCATATTCAAAGTCTCTTTGGTCATGAGAAGGAACTGCCATAACTGCACCTGTTCCATAGCTTGCTAATACGAAATCGCCAATGAACAAAGGAACTTCCTTGCCATTCACTGGATTAATTGCATAGATACCCTTTAAGATACAACCTGACTTTGTCTTATTAAGCTCCGTACGGTCCATATCATTCTTCTTAAGAGTTTCATTAATATAAGCTTCTACTTCTTCTTTATTCTCAACTCTAGGCATTAAGTCTTTCACAATCTGACCGTCTGGAGCAAGTACCATGAATGTAATACCATAAATTGTTTCAATACAAGTTGTATAAATGGAGAAATTACCACCACCAACGATCTCAAAATCAACTTCCACACCTTCGGATTTACCAATCCAGTGTCTTTGCATATCCTTAGTGGATTCTGGCCAATCGATTTCCTCTAAGCCTTCTAATAATTTTTCAGCAAAGGCTGGTTGATTGATTACCCATTGCTTCATATTTTTACGGATAACTGGATAACCACCACGTTCGGATTTACCATCAATAACTTCATCATTTGATAATACTGTACCAAGTTCTTCACACCAGTTTACTGGCATATCAATGTATTTTGCATAACCATCTAAATATAATTGTTTAAAAATCCATTGGGTCCATTTATAGAATTTTGGGTCACTCGTAGCAATCATTTTAGACCAGTCATAGTCAAAACCAAGTTCTTTTAACTGTTTTGAAAAGGATTCAATATTTTTTTCTGTAAATCCATTTGGGTGATTTCCTGTACTAACAGCATATTGTTCTGCTGGCAACCCAAAGGAGTCATATCCCATTGGATGCAATACATTATAGCCTTGCATACGTTTCATACGTGATACAATGTCGGTTGCTGTATATCCTTCTGGATGTCCTGCATGAAGACCAACTCCTGATGGATAAGGGAACATGTCTAGTACATAATATTTAGGTTTACTAAAGTCCCATACATCGGTCTTAAATGTTTCTTTTTCTTCCCAATATTTCTGCCATTTCTCTTCAATTTTTTTTGGATCATATAGTTGTTCCATATTTTTTCTCCATTCTTTTGCTTTTACATAAATAAAAAAATCCCTTCGCCTCCAATAAAAGAGACGAAAGGATAAACCTACCGCGGTACCACTCTAATTCAGGGATAACCCTGCACTTAAATTCTATAACGGGAATTCCCGCCAAGGTCTACTTAAGTTCAACCTCAGAGTTCATAGACGAGTTCAAAGCTTCCCAGATTATCTTCCACCTACCGATAACTCTCTGTTACTGGAACCTACTTCTACTACTTCTAATCATAACTTTTATCTTATCTGATAATACACTAACCTTTTCTTTTCAATATGTCAAGGGGTCTTTGAAAAATTAAAGCAAGCGATAGTTCCAAAGAACAGCCTTTTGTTCATAGTAATTTAATCAGTTCTTCTAATTCTTCAAATAAAGCTTTTGCTAGCACAAAATTAGTATCCTTTAAAGCCAAGGCTATTTTCGTTTTTATTAAAGATTTTCTTGTTTACCGTTGGTAGCATAACACTTTTTAAGACTAATTTCAATCCTAAAAATATTTAGCAATCTTTATACCAAAAGGTGTCACTTAGGTGCCAAGAGTTTTAGTAAAGATAGTTTTATATTACTAAATTTAATTATTATTTCCGTAAAATCTTATCCATCGCTTTCCCCTTGGCTAATTCATCTATCAACTTATCCAAATAACGAATTTCCTTCATAGTTGGTTCTTCAATATCTTCCACTCGAACCCCACAAACAACACCTTTGATGAAAGCCC
>NZ_DAMADT010000031.1:26005-50602 GCF_031997925.1 Lachnoclostridium sp.
GGATGGATTCAGCCTCGGAGCATTCGCAAAGAAGGTCTCAAAGTCCGTCTGCTTTTCTAGTTGTTCTAGTAACCCTTCCTGGCTATAGCCTGTCAGCCAACAGATGATTTCATCAACTTCTGTTTTTGTACGTCCTTTTCTTTCCGCCTTCGTAACATAAAGTGGATAGACACTTGCGACACTCATTGTATAGATATTATGTTTTGTCATGATATCCCCTCCTAAATTCTTAATCTTTTCATAATCTCAGCACCGATCCGTTTACCAATGGAACCTAACAGTTCTTCTCTTTTCTCCTTTAGAATCCCGTCTTCATCTTTTGCTAAAATGTAGATATAGAAGACCGGCAGATAATCGGAATCAAGCTGTAATATATCAGCAATTCCACTGATATCTTTTAAGGTACAAATTGTTCCCTTATGATTATAGAAATAAATTGGAGAATCTAATCCAATCGAAATACGTTTAAATAATGTAACTGTATCATAAGTCTTAAGGTCGGTAACTATATCGTTTGTTTCCTTCCTAACAATTTCACTTACCATCTTTTCAAAGGCTTCTTCGATTTTCATTTCCTTACTGTATCTCGAAATAAACGATAAAACAAAGCCAGAAGAATTTTTCATCGTAATGCCTAGCATTTGATGAATCAGTTCCGTGGATCTATCCCTACCAGTTAACTCATTTTCCTTCCTAAGGAACGCTTCAATCTCGCCTTTGCGCTTCATTATCTCCAGTTTCACAGCGTCGTCAATAATCTTGAAATTCTCACTCCGTTTAATCAGGGAATGATACCGCTTGCTATTACGCAACAATTCCGCCAGACGTTGTTCTAGCACAAAGTCCCCAGTGCCTTCTTCAATCTCTTTATTATGATAATATTCCGTATAATAAATTTGTCTCAATACGGTCATTAACCAGGAGTCATTCCATTGAGAAAGTGCATTTGCTTTGATTGCTGACTTTTTATCACCAAGTGGAAACCAAAGTCCTGAGATATCAAATGGTATCAGTACTTCGTTGTCACGCTGTTTCTCCAATACTGTTTCATTCAAATATTTCTTCACCAAATCTTTTACGATTCCTTCCAGAATATAATCAGATTGGATGACTCTATGATGATAAATAATATCTTTATAGCTATTATATCTACGCTTAACAAAATCCTCGACCGAACTTACTGCTTTTAATGGAACACAGAAAAAAATCTCTCCGTTCTCCACAATCAACTGCATATCATTAATGATTCTGCTATACTCTATCTTTCCAGAATCCTTTCCCGAATTGATTACATCTCTCGTCACATAATCCAAACGGTCTCCGTCCAAACTAGAATCAATAATCCTATGAAGATAACTAAATGCCCCATCTTCTGCAAAAATTTTTTTTACACTTTCTAATATTAGAAGCTCAAATAAATTCTCATCGTATTTCTCATCATCCTCTGAAATTGGCACGATAATTTTGCTTAAAATACCCTCGCTAATTTCGTCACCCATTTGTTCGTGTAATTTCTTATTACCCTCAAAGTATTTCGACATAATCGAGATAAATTCTTTTGCATTTTCCTCTTCACTAACTGCTTTATCTTTATATTCAAGGTAAACATCTTTAAGCGCAAATTCTACTATATGACTAAATGGAGGATGTCCAATATCATGTAACAATGCCGCTGCCCGGATAGATTGAATGAGGATAAGATAAATGACTTTATACTGATCAGGGATATTGTTCGGTATAAGGGAATGTCTCAACTTATCTAGCTCAATCTGTGGCATCGCCTCCGGGAGTCTGCTACCTAATTTTTCTTCACAAACATCCATCTGCTGTCTTAATCTATCTAAAATCGTGGCAAATTCTATATCAAAGATTTCAAAGAATTCACCCAACATAGAATCTGTTGTATTCAGTAACGATTGAAAAAACATATCAGAACAAAGTTTCATCGTACCAACGGAATGTTCAAATCGTTTGGTTCGATTGGTTGGAAATGTTAGATATACCGTAGAATTTTGATATACGTCATGGAGACGATTAAAACCAATTGTTGAAACAATTCTTCTTTCATATTCGGTTAATGAAATCAATCCATGAATAGAATCGTTCAAATAAATTCCTTTTTTCAAGTCAAGCCTCCTACTATTTTTTATCTATTATAAAGTATCTCCACTCATAATTCTACTAATTCAATGTAAATGTGTCATATAAATTATCTATAAAAATCTTATAGCTTACCTATACCTATATGAATCTAACTAAGTGTAACTCCATAGTTCAAAATGGTATTAAAATAATACCTAACCTCTTCATAGCTTTGGAATTATTGAAATTAGTAGAGTAATAATTGCATATTGCTAATGGATGAAAGAAAATGCAAAGAACCTTGGAATAGAAGTATTAGGAACAATCACACCAATATATCCAACACAATAAGTTAATCTCAACTTATTTATGGTGCGATTCTCCGTATCACTTGCAAGACATGAATATAACTTTTTCTTGTTCTCTAAAATAACTAATTTCTATCATAGTTATTACCTTCTACATAAAAATACTCTTACCCATATTGTTAAGGTAAGAGTTTTCTATCACCACTATCTTCATATCTTTAATTTGTATATAATTTATAAAGACTTTTTATATTTCTTAAAGTAAGCTGAACTTGAAAAAATAAAATAAGTACCAAAAACTATAAGAAATACTGCAGAAAAATATAGTTTCCCAATTAAATGCCATATTCCTATAGCTAACCATAGAACTCCTGCAATTGCATATAGTTTCCATGAACTTTTATTATCTATTGCTTCACTATTACACTTACCATATTTTTTTATTTGCTTAATTCTTGAATTATATGCTAAATAAGGCATAAAATTAAAGACGAATATAAATATATTAATTATTAATAATCCAAGGATAATCAGAGATATAGGTTTAATAACAATTAAGGAAATAACTAGCAACCCCATTAGTGCTATAGCTATTATTAAAGAATATAGAGTCCCTTTACTTGTTTGATTTCTTATACTTGTATATTTATCTATTTCTGATTCACAATCACTATAAATAGGTTTAGTTCCAGCTTGCGCTGAAAAAATGTGCATATAATTTTCTTTAGAAACAATAAGTTTCCATCCTGCTTCTTTAAATATAGTGAAGTATTCTTCATTTGTCTCTGTTTGGTAATCTAGGTTATATACTATGTTCTGAGGCTTATCTTTTCTTAGTTTATAGAAAAAGCCCCCTACTATGTCTTCTAATATCCAACCTTGACTTGCATAATTTTTTAGTTTTTCCATATCACCTTCTTCACTAAAGGCAAGTCCACTAATCATTACATATTTACTTTTCATGAATATCCCCCTTTTCTAATATAAAAAATTTTGAGCAAATTTAACCATCTGTTTTTTACGCTCAATCTCTTTTATGAGCATCTCTCGTCCTTTATTTGTTATTTTATATACTTTTTTATTTTCATCTGTATCAGAATTTAACTCCACCAAATCTGCTGCTAAAAGCTTTTTCAGTGTTGTATAAAGTGATGCAGGACCAATAGTAACTTCATTATTAG
The DNA here is from genome assembly GCF_031997925.1 of Lachnoclostridium sp. Taxonomy (NCBI): domain Bacteria; kingdom Bacillati; phylum Bacillota; class Clostridia; order Lachnospirales; family Lachnospiraceae; genus Lachnoclostridium; species Lachnoclostridium sp. The sequence goes on from NZ_DAMADT010000031.1 coordinate 29,577, forward strand.
TAAGGTTCTCAATAGTTTTCATAATTAGGTATCCGTGCTTTTCCTCAATAACACTAGATAAAATATAAAAAGCAGAATCTGTTAGTTCCCCAATATCAATAGAATCTTTTCTTGGCATAAAATTCTCCTTCCTATTATATATATATATCATTTATTGATATATCATTAAATATAATATATCAACAAATGATATATTTGTCAAATGTTTATCTATGCTTTTTTATCTACTGCTCCTTTATTTATATATGCTTGTTTAATTATAAAAAAACGCCACAAGGAAGGCTTCTACTATAGCCAACCCTGTAGGCGTTATCCAAACTTTTATCATTACATTTTAAAATCCAATTTTAGTAAAAACCTCATTTACTTATGATACGGTTCACCGTAGCATATGTGCGTATCGCTCTACGATAGTTCCAAAAACAGTCTTTTATTATAGTAATTTAATCAGTGCTTCTAATTCTTCAGATAAAGCTTTTGCTAGCACAAAATTAGTATCCATTAAAGCCAAGGCTATTTTCGTTTCCACTGCTTTTTTCTTTTGTTCAATTTCTAAATAGTCTTTATCAAAATGATTCGCATAAATCATCTTTCTGAATTTTCGTATACTCATTTTTCTAATCCTCTTATCTTCAATGAGTAAAACATAATCCATACAGTTTGCTATAGAATAGAAATCATGAGAAATCATTAGAATCGCGCCGTTATAGTTTTCTATGGCTTTTTCTAGCGCTATCTGTGAATAAGTGTCTAGATGACTGGTTGGTTCATCAAGAAGCAACAGATTTGCTTTACTAGCAGAAATTTTAGCCATCTGAAGTAAGTTTTTCTCTCCACCAGATAAAGCTTCTATCTTTTGATTCATGAGTTCTTCCTCAAAACCATAGTTAAAAAGATGTGTTCGAATCTCATCATAAGTTTTAAACCCAGCCTCGAGAAACTCTTCTACTATCGTATTCGACTCATTTAGCATTTCGTCTTGAAGCTGAGATAAAAAGGCCATGTGGGCGTCTTCATGTATCTCAATAGACTCCTGATTATTTTTAAAGATTTCACGAAGTAAAGTTGTTTTTCCACTACCATTGGGACCAATAAGGGCTACTTTGTCAGTAGAGTTAATTTCAAAGTTTACATTCTCTAAAAGTACATCTTTAAATGCAACGCTATAATCATTAACTTTTAAAACAGTCGTTTCTTTGATTTCATTTTCTGCAACTAAACTGATTTCCGGTTGTTTAATATCAACAAATGGCTCTTTTATTCTACGCTCTTGTAATCTTTTTAAAAGTGAAACTCTGGCATCTAGCGCTCGTCCTCTAGAGGCACAAGTGTAATAAGTTGCGGCAAATCTTAGTTTATCGACTATTATCTTATTTCTCTCAATTTCCTGTGCTTCAGCAAAAGCTTGTTCTTGTAACTCGATTTTACTTTGAAGTAACGAGAAATTATAATCAATATATCTTCCATTAAACTCTTGGAGTTCTGTGTTTTCTAAGTGTATTATTTTATTAAAACAATGATTCAATAGATATCGGTTGTGCGTAATAACTAGCATAATCCCTTTGTGTGAATTAATTAGATTCTTAAGTGCATTAAGGTGTTCAAAGTCCAAAAATACATCAGGTTCATCCATAATCATTAAGTCTGGAGCTGTTAGCATTTCCTTAATTACTTGAATCAGTTTGAATTCCCCACCACTAAGTTTCGATACCATAAGATCTTCATACTTACTTAGGTTGGCTAGATTTAGTTTCTTAGTAATGTTACTTTCGTAATCATCGCCGCCAATTGCTTGAAATGCATCCAACGATTGTTGGTACTTTTCCATTAAAGAGTCAATATCCGAAGATGATTCCATTTCAATACAAATAGAGGTTATTTCATTTTGTAACTCAATGAATTCTTCCGCTATATATTGGAAGACTGTAATTTCACTTGTTTTATCCAATTGCGAGAACTGACTTACATACCCGATTCTGCAGTTAGGGGTTATCTCTAACTTTCCACCGAATATATATCTTTCAGGGTTCATAATTATATCTATTAATGTACTTTTTCCAGTGCCACTTGTTCCTATAAAAGCACAATGTTGATCATCTTCTAAAGTAAATGAAATTTTATTATATAAATCCTTTTGTGGAAAAGAGTAGGACATGTTTTCAACTTTTATCATATTATTACCTTTCTTTATCAATAAAAAAGGGGCTGTTTCACAATAATTTTACAGTCCCTTCCATATATTATCTTCTCAATCGTAATTTTACAATTGATAGTCTATATTTTAGATTTTTTTGTTTACCGTTGGTAGCATAACACTTTTTAAGACTAATTTCAATCCTAAATTCTTTAGCAATCTTTATACCAAAAGGTGTCACTTAGGCAAGAGTTTTTTCCTAAAAATCAAAAAAGTCCCAACCCCGAAGCATTGAGACTGATGATTCCTAGTTGAACATTGTTAAGGTGAACCAATATATCACCCTTTTCCTGCAGTAACATTGTCATAGCTTTTTTGTCCCCTAACACGACCTGATACCACGCGAGTTAATGGGACAGGTGCCACACAAAACGAACCATCTTGATTCAGTGTAATTGTTGTTCCACCTCTTTGAGTGTATCTCTTCTCGATGCCCCTATATCCAAGATAATCGATTGACATTCCATAGCTCAACATAATTCCCTTATAGGTTAAGGAAAGAGTGTTATAGTGGTCGTGCCCACAAAACATTGCCTTAATTACTCCATTTTCCAAAGCCTTTTCAAAAAAATCGCACTTATTTTTTGAAATTCCTAAATAATCGTTCTCCTCACCAATACTACCAAAATTATAAGTAACTGTCTTATCTCCTAATTTCATTTTCTCATATGCAATCTTATATTCAGCTAGTGGCATATGAAAAAACGCAAGTGCCTTTAATTTACTATTTTGCTCTTTGAGTTTAGATAAGTTGTGCATGCACCAATCAATCTGATCGGAATGTATACAGTCAAATCCACTGAAAAACCAACCATTCCCATACATGTTCGAGTCTAGCATCACAAGTGCCGACACCAGCTCCTTTTTGAAGTTAAGTACCTTAATCAAATAATTTCCAACACCGAATATATTTGCGTCACCTTTGGAAAAAATGCTGTAATTACCACCGCATATTATATCTGCAATTTGCTCCTTATTTCCTTTTGAGCCCATCTCAATATCATGATTTCCAAACAAATAGGCATAAGGAATTTTTAATCCATCAAAAAATGCAACCAATTTCTCTGCTTGTTTCATGTTGTTGCGCGTTCCGGACTTTGGAATAAACGGAAAAATACTATCTCCCGTAAGAACGATTAAATCAGGCGATGTTTTCTTAACGAGAACTTTTACAGCATTCATTGCAAGTGTGTCGGCTTTTTTGGAAATAAGTCCAAACCCCAAATGTAAATCCGTTAATTGCAAAATCTTTAAAGGCCTGTCTGTCGGCATAACCAAAGAGAATACATTATCATCGTCAATACAAATATTTTCATTACTATACATTACATTCACCTCAACTTACAGGCACAATTGCCCCAATTGCACACAGAATTGTTGATACTATCATAAGTATCTGAAAAGGTACAGTTCCTAATTTCCCACATATAGGACTGCTACCCGCCTTTCTTCTTGATTTGTTATATGTAATTACAAGCATAACACTTACCAGTACCACAACTCCACTCATAATTCTTGTCAAGATAATAAAGCTACTTACACCGAAAATAGCAAATAATAAGCAAGGCACGGTGGCAATAATCCAACAAACCTTATTGTTTATCCCAGTTTGTTCATGTACCACATCTCGAAGACTAAGAGTGTTGGACCAAAATGTTGTTAATAACGCAAAAATTGAGAACATACCCGCAAGGAATTTTGCCCATACTCCTATATTTTCTCCTAGTTGAAGATATGCAAGTTCTTGGTCAGGAGTTCCCTTCACACCAATCAATACTGTAATTGTAACAACTAACACAAATATGCATGAGATTGCAAATCCAATAAATATAGATTTTCTCACTTTTTTAACATTGCCTTCCAATCCCTTGACGGATTGAATCACTGCTTGATTTGCCGAAGTTGCAAAAACTATCATACTAAATAAAGCCATTAAATTATTTAGTTGAGGTTGAGGTATTTTAAGCTGTTCTAATGGAAGGGTAAATGTTCCAAAAGTCATGATGGTTACGATACCAATCATCAAAATAACCGCGTATTTTTGTGCAATACCAACTGCTTTCATCCCAATAAATACTACAATCCCCGCTATCAAATAATATATAACCTGTGAGATCGCAAAGGGTACGTGAAATGAATTCTGTATGGTCTGGGCTCCACCGTTGATATTACCGCTAACGCCCACCATAATTGCCAATCCATACACACAAAACATAATCCAACTAAAAATCTTCTTTGCCTTGCCGTGAAAAAGTTCACCCTCAAAGCTTTTAACAAGCTGAACACCACCGTTATTATAAGAAAGTTCAGCAATAATCAGATGTAAAATGACATTGACACAATAAGCAAGGAAAACCATCCAAATAACATCAAACAAACTGTTTCTTGTGGCCAAATAAGGAACCGCAATAATTCCTGTCCCTATGCTATGCCCAACAATCATACTAACGGACTCAAGCGTCGTTAGTTTTGCTTCACTCTCAATTTTCATGTGCACGCTCCTCAATGTCAAATATGATATGACAGATTAAAAAAGATTCTTCTCAATTCAACTTCGTTGAATTTTTACTGTGAATGACAAACCACTATTTTTTTATAAGATCTTCAAAATTTTCTGAATATTCTAATTCCCCATCTTGGAATACCCATAAAGCTTCAACATCATCTAAACTCTCGATCAATGCCTTGCCTTCTTCAAAAGACATGTTGTATATGGTTGTTGACAATGCATCCGCTAAACCTGAATCTTTGCAGATTACCGATACAGATGTAAAGTATTCGGAGGGCATTAGTGTTGCAGGATTAATTATATGGTGATATCGTTTCCCATCTACGGTATAATATCGCTCATAATCGCCGCTGGCTACTAAAGATAAATCAGTTATTTCCAATGTAAAAAGGCTTTGTTGCTCTGAATATCTATCTGGATTTTGTATTCCAACACTCCAAAGTTCCTTTTTGGGACCTTTCTTTCCAACTGCACGTACATTTCCACCAACACTGATTAAAAAATTCTTATATCCATTCTCCTCAGCTATCTTACATACTTGTTCTGTCGCATATCCTTTTGCAATAGCCCCGACATCAAGTTTCATATGTTTGTCTGAAAGATAAACAGTAGAAGCTATTTCATCAATAATTAGTTTATCTATATCCGTATGCAAGTTAGCAGCTTCTAATTGTTCCATAGGAGGTAATTTAGCACTTTCAGGATCATTAATTCCTTCTTCTCTGTAATCATGCCAAATTTCGAGCACTGAACCCATGCCAACATTCACTCCTCCACCCGATAATTCATAAATGTCTTTAGAATAGAGTAATAAATCAATAATTCGTTGATCTACTTTTACAGGTTTGATTCCTGCATTATCATTAATTGATTTTATATTATGAATTCCTTCATATTCCTTGTATTTGTCATATAGTTGGTGATATTCTTCTAAATTATCATAAATAAGTTGTGAGAAAACCGAGAAATCTTCCTTTGAATCAGAATAACCAACTATTTCAGTTACGGTGTTGAATAGTTCTAGAAATTGGGCACTATATCTATTCTGTTCTTTTACACTACAAGAAGTGGTAGTTATAAGAATTGTAAGTAGTAATGATAATATAACTAGCTTTTTACTCAAATTGGTTAACTCCTTTGATCGGTGTATAAATGTAAGGTCATGCGCCCATCAGGTGCAAGAAAAATATAAGAGGTAGGTATCCTACCTCTTATATTTATTAAGTTGCTTATTTTGCAGTAGTGCAAGCTTTTTCAATTACAGTTAGGAAATCACCAATTGAAACTGTAACAGAACTTGTAAGATCTGTAGAAGTTGGAACACCTGATTCATTAAGAGCAATGCCTGTTACTTCTCCTACTGTCTTACCAACAATGTAATCTGCAAATGCTTTTGCTTGCTCATTCCATTCTTTACTAATAGAAGATGCACCTTTCATATTATAGCCTTCACCTAACTCATTTTTAGTTTGGAATGTTGCAGCTAAATCAGAAGTTATCTTTCCTTCTTTAGAGAAACTAATATTTGCTTGTGAAGCATCGATTATACTGCTAGTTATTTTACCATCAGCACCTAATGTAACAACGCCATAATGTGTGTAAGCTTGAGCCACACCATCTCCATCAGCAGCGTTCTTAGTACTATGTCCAAGTTTGGATATAATTCCTAAACCTAATTTATCACCTGCAGTAGCTCCTAAAGATTCAGCATTAGTAACTGCTTTTTCAACTGCTTCTAACATACTACCAACTTTCATAGTTACGGAACTTGTTAAGTCTGCAGAAGTTGGAGTACCTTTTTCATCAATGGCAATACCTTTTACTTCATCTAAAGTTTTTCCGATTACGTATTCTGCAAGAGCTGTTGCTTGTTCATACCATTCTTTTTTGATAGGAGAAGCCTCTTTCATTTTATATGCATCACCAAGTTCGTGTTTAGAAACAAACTCTGCTGCAGAATCAGTTGTAATTTCACCAGTTTTTGAAAACTTAATTTTTGTTTGAACAACATCAATTACACAATCAACGATTACGCCTTTTTCATCAACGATAACTGCTGCTGCAGTAGAATCTGCTTGAGCAAGTCCATCGGCATCACCAGCATCTTTAGATGAGCCAGCTGATGTAATTACTGCTAAACCTGTTTTAACTTTAGCTTTTGTTCCTGTGTCCACATTAGTCTTAGCATCTTTTTTACCACAAGCTGTAAATGCCCCCATTGCTAATACAAGACACATAAGTAATACAAGTATTTTTTTCATAAAATCCTCCTTAAAATTTTGATAAATTTTTAACAAAATTTACTACCATAATATTACCATATTATGAATATTATTACAATCCCTACTTATAAAAGAACGTGAGAATATCACATTTTGTGTACGGGATTGGGAAACGAAAAAGTCTCTTATGTGAAACAAAAAGCACCATAAAACAAAGCATACGGCTTTAATTATGGTGCTACATTATTCTTAACTAACCCTTTACTGCTCCCGCTGTCATACCAGAAATTAAATATTTCTGCCCTATAATATAGAGAATTATAATTGGAAGCATTGTAACAATCATCACAGAACAAACTAGGTTCCAAGAGCTCACGAACTGACTAAAATAGTTATACATTCTCATTACAACGCCCCATTTATCAGAGGAATTTAAGAAGTATAGTGGGACAATAAAGTCATTCCAGCAATTCAGTGCATTGATAACAACCGCAGTCATAGTAACAGGTTTTAACAATGGAAAGATGATTTGAAAAAACAACTTAATTCCCCTGCTGCCATCAATCATTGCAGCTTCATCTAGATTCCGTGGAATACTACCAATAAATCCATAATATATAAATACAGTAAATGGAATAAACTGTGCCGTATATAGTAGTATTGCTCCTATGTACGTATTAATAATGTGCAATAACTGTAGTACCTTTACCGTAGCAATATAATTAATTGGTGCCACCAAACCAAGTAAAAATAAGATATATATAAAACGATTGGATTTACTTCGGTCCCTTACCAACACAAAAGCAGCAAGAGATGATACTAATAAAGTTATTGTACAAGATCCTGTTACTAACAGAAAACTGTTGAGAAAGGAACGAAGTAACTTATCGTCCTTTAATACTACTAAAAAATTTTCAAAATGAAATTCTGTTGGCAACTTTAAACTCATGACTGCTGATTCGGGTACATTTTTTACTGAATTTAATACAATCATGAACAGTGGAATAATGATAAGTAAACTAAAACACCATAAAAGTATTCCTAACATAAGGTTTAAAATTCGTTGCTTTTTCTTCATTTATTCCACCCCCTCATTCTTCGTGTAGAATTGAATAACACTGACTGAGATAATAGCTAGGATAATAAACATTATCGTATTTAGAGCTGTACCATAGCCATAATTCCCCATAGAGAAGGATTTAAATATCGTAATATTAACAACTTCAGATGCTCTACCCGGACCACCATTGGTTAATGCAAAGATAACATCAAATACCTTTAAGCCAGAAATTACATTGAGTAACATATTAATCATAACAGAAGGCATGATAAATGGTAAGGTAACACTTTTAAATTTCTGCCATCCATTCGCACCATCCACCTCACTCGCCTCATACATTTCCTTTGGTACCAACTGTAGACCAGCAAGAAAGATTACCATGTTAAAACCAGATGCCTTCCATACCTCTATTGCAACACAAGACCACATAACCAGATTAGGCTCTATAATCCAACCAATATTAGAAGTAATACCAATCAGATTAAGAAATTGATTCAACACTCCTGTATCTGGATGAAAAATTTGCTGGAATACCAATCCTACAATCAAGTTCGATAGAATCATTGGTAGAAAGAATATGGTACGCAAAAAGTTCCGGGACTTAATTTCCCTATTCAACGCTAATGCTAAGAGAAGACCAAATGCTCCTTTTAATAAAGACGTTAATATTGCATAAAAAAATGTATTTCCAAAGACATGTAACATTCTCTTATCTGAAAAAATACTTTTATAATTGTCAAATCCAATAAATTTAATATGCTCACTCATTACATTCCAATTGGTAAAGGAATAGAATAAGCCAATAATGCTAGGTAGCAAGAATAAAGTGAAGAATATTATAAATGCAGGCATTATGTATAGTTTGCTGTAAGTTTTATTTCGTTTCACCAACTTCACCTCTTATGAAATGGGGACGGCACTGACCTTAGGAATGTGCCATCCCCCCATCGTTTGCTCTAATTACTTTTAATATTTATGCTGTTTTAATAACTATTTACCACATCCATAACAAACTATTAATCATTGGTTGCATCAAACATCTTCTGACGGTCCATATCAATTGCTTCAAGCGCTTGCTTTGGTGTAAGAGATCCTAATAAGACTTCCTGAATATACTGTCCAACAATGGTATTATCCCAATATAATACTCCATATTCCATATCCATTCCAGAACCACCTGGTGTATTTGCTACGATTGATTTTCCAGCTGCTGTAGCTTTGCCTTCCACGTCTACAAAGGAAGGGTTAGATTGAATGTCAGGTCTACCTTTATAGTATGTATTTAAGTTATCTTCTCTTGCTAAGAAATCAAAGAATTGTTTTATATAATCAAGATTTTTGGAATCTTTGTAAGCAACACACATATTACCACCAGCGGAGTGAGAATATACATTATTTCCTACAAATGGAATCGGATACATTTCCCAAGTATCTGCTGTACTATCAGGGTATTTTTCTTTTACTTCATTCTGATAAGACTGATAAGCTACATAGCCTGCTGATTTTCCTGTACCAAGTGACTCATAAGCAGCATCCCATGTATTTGCTAAACTGTTCTGACCAAGGTAACCTTTGTCATAGGATTCTTTTAATTCAGCTAAGAATTGCTCAAACTCAGGTACCTCTACAAACTTCATCTCATTATTATTTAATTTTGAATATAAATCTGGATGTTTTGTTGCAGCGTAAGGTCCAAAGTTTGATAACCAAATAGCCCAGTGCCAGGATTCCTTACCGCTTTCATAAACAGGAATAATTCCATTCTTTAATAAAGTATCACAATTTGCAGTAAACTCTTCATACGTCTTTGGAACCTGAAGTCCTAAGTTATTATAGATGTCCTTATTATATAAAATACCCCAGCCATCTACATTCCATCTCATAAATCCCATAATCTTTCCATCGATACTCGTACCCTGTTTCGCATAGTCAACATATCTGGAAACCCAAGCTTCACCTGAAAGGTCTGCAAAATATGTTTCTGGCATGAACTTCTGTGCACCAACTCCACCAGATACCATGAAGATATCCGGTACCTCACCAGTACCTAACTTGGTTTTTAAAACATTTACATACTGATCATCTGGAACAACTTGTAGGTCAATCTTAATTCCGGTCTCTTCTTCAAACTTTTTGTTAAGCTCATCATCTACACTGGAACCTTTGTTCACCCAGTTCTGAGATGCCATAAAACTTAACGTAACACCTTCTACTTTTTTATCCCCTTGATTTTCTGCCTCTTTCGTAGGTTGTTGGGTTGCAGTTGGTTCCTTGCTTCCCACATTACTTTTTTCTGCCTTCTCCTTGCCGCATCCTCCCAGAACTGATACCATTGAAATAACCAAAGCACAACATAAAACTTTTTTAAATACTTTCTTTTTCATCTATGTACCTCCCTTTCTGTGTATTGACAGCTTTATCATAAATGATTTTCAGATAAAATCAGATACATTTTCATGCACACATATGTGGAGAAAACTGAACAATTATTTTATACATTTTTGTTCAAATGTCACACCTTTACTTGTGAGCTTTCTAGCACTATGCTATACTAATCTTAGGTTTTCTTACTGTTTCTGTACAAAAAGCATTGTTTGACGAGGTGAAATATGAAGTTATTTTCAACTATACGTTCTCGCTTATTTTTTTGTTATTCCACCATTATCGTAACTTTAATAACGCTTCTTGCAACCCTGTTTTATCGATATGCCTCTACACTGCTAGAGCAAAGAGCTTCGGAGTCTTTACAACAGCTTTCTATCAATACCATTCAATATCTTGACTCCGAGATTAAAAATATGAATTCCTTAGCGAATCGGATTATTTCATCCGAACCGATTAAGAGTTCTTTTTATGATTTGAATTCCAGTAATTATAATTTACTAAATAAGAAGTCCAAACTATTTAACTTGTTATCAACGACCACCGGTTCTACTTTGGAGTACCAAATCAATTTGATAGGATTGAACGGAAACTTTGTAGAATTTGGAAATAAATTTGATATTCGTGTCATGGATAAGGACAATATTAAAAATAGAGATTGGTTCCCCTCTTGTCTTGATTTACGCGGTAGATTGTACATTGTTCCTATTGTTGAAGACAAGACCTTACAGGAGCATATACCGATCTCTATTGCTAGGTCATTCTCTGAAGTCTTTGGTGCAAAATATGATAGTATAGTAGAAATCCAAGCCACTTATGAAACCTTTGCTAAGCATATTGAAAAAGCGACTCTAATTCAAAATGCTTCCACTAAGGTCTCCGTTCATTCTTATGTATTTGATGAACATGGAAATCAAATCTATCCGGCTATTAAAACAAACACGTTCGATTACTATGAAAAAACCAAACAATGCAAGGATAGTTTTGGAACTATGCCCATAGAAAGGAAGGAGCGAGCTGAAATCATTGCATTCTCTAAATCCGATTATTCTAATTGGACTGTTGTTGTTTCTCAAACAAGAGATCAGCTCTTACAACCTGTTATCACCTTTAGAAATATTATACTATGCTTAGGTATCCTTGTCTTGCTAATTACCTTATTTTTAAGTTATATTATTGCAAGAAAACTAACAAAGCCAATCAAAGAAATACATTATGCCATTAGCAATTTAAACTTAAATGACTTAAGTAAGCAACAAGAAACAAAACAAGAGCTTTTCACTTATGAGTTGACTATGCTAAGTGAAGCTTATGCAGAGATGGTTTCTCGTTTACAAGATTCTTTAAGCCAGACTGTATTAGCAAAATCAAGCGAAATTCAGGCAAGAATGATTGCCTTACAAGCGCAAATGAACCCACATTTCTTATATAATACAATCACCGTAATAAGTATTAAAGCAGAGGATAGTGGTAATACAGACATCGTACATATGTGTGACAGTCTCGTTAGTATGCTTCGTTATGTCACAATAGAAAATCATTCCTTGGTAACCGTAAGATGTGAATTAGAATATGTTGATAAATACCTGTCCTTGATGGAATATCGATATCCTGATCATTTTAAAGTAAGCACAACACTACCAGATGCTCTCTATGAACTTACTATACCAAAACTATTACTCCATCCATTAATAGAGAATTGTTTTAAATATGCGTTTCATATCCGGTCCCCATGGCTAATCTCGGTAAATGGTACGATAGACGCTGATCATTGGACCATCTCCGTTACAGATAATGGGGTTGGATTTAAAGAAGAAGTGTTATCAGAATATAATGAAATAATAAAAAATAATCAATTTAGTTTTTCATCCAATCATAAAATTGGTCTTTTTAATATCTATTACCGCCTAAAAATACAGTACAAAGAGGATACAATTTTTGAAATTCGGAACAATGAAGACTCTGGAGCAACCATAACCATTGGAGGTAAAATAGAGGGAGGATTACAAAATGATAACAAATAGATCCTATAAGGTTGTTGTAGCAGAAGATGAAATACCAATCTTAGATAACTTGGTAAGTAAAATCAAATCGCTATCATTACCATTTCACATTGTAGGTACGGCAACCAATGGTAAAGATGCTCTTGATTTAATAAAAGAATATCATGCCGATATTTTATTTACTGATATTAGAATGCCTATGATGGATGGATTAGAACTAACGAAAGAGGCAAAAGACTTCAATCCTAATTTAAAAATCGTCATCGTCAGTGGCTATAATGAATTTGAATATGCACAACAATCCATCCGTTATGGTGTAATGGATTACCTTCTTAAACCAATTAAGATTGAAACATTGGAAGAAACCTCCCAAAAAATCTACGAAAGCTTAGAAAAGTCCTATCAAGATACTACATGTCATATTATAACCAATCAATTATCAGGGAAGGCAAATAGTAAGACACTGCCTTATGAGTTTAAGAATCAACGTTTTTATATGTATCTTGTGTGTCTTGGTAACCTATACGAGAACTGTAGCAATATACTTCACATGGATGAGATTCATACGTTATGGGAACATCTAGACTTACATCATACCTTACAAGATGCTCTTCTTCCTAATACTGCATGGTGGGTAATTGATGAAAAATTCCCTAATTGTAAAGTAATTATAACTTCTGCTACCAAATCAAATAGTGGGAAATCTCTGCACCACACTCTTACTTCTAAACTAGAGGGGAAGATAGACATTACTTTTTGTGCATCTATTTCTTCCATCCTGTTTCATGAGATTTGGGAGATGGCTCAAAAACTTAGATTCACGCTACGAAATAATCTAATACCATGTAGATCAAAATTTTTCCTTGAAGGGCAGGTCTATGCTCCTTCCACTACTGTACAGAATAAGACAAATGCGTTCATAACGAATATACCCGCAATGTTAAAAAAAGGCATGCAGGCAAGCCTAGTGCCCTCTTTAAGAAATCTATTTATCCTTTATGACGAAGAAGGCGTTCCACAGGATTATTTAGAAAACAAGTTACGAGATATCGTCTCGTCAATGTGTGAAGAAGCAGAAACGAAAGAATGCTACCAGAAAAGACTTTGTGAACATATCGCAAATTCGAAAGACAAACAAACACTTTACAATCAGATATGCCTCATCCTTGAAGAACTGATAGAACAGAGTTCAGAAATCACGATGGATACCAGACAACTCTATCTAGATATCAAGAAGTATATTGAAGTAAATTACCACTCTCCGATTACTGTGGAGACTATCGCAGAACTATATCATTTTAGTACCTCTTATATCTCCAGAATTTTTAGAAAATATCATGGTATGCCGCCCTTTAAATACCTACTTTCTCTTCGAATGGAAGAAGCAAAGCTACTAATATTAAACAACGAGGAGTTAAACATCTCTCTCATTTCAGAAATGGTGGGCTATACAGATCCTCATTATTTTAGTCGGATTTTTCATAAGGCAACAGGAATGAGTCCTTCTGAATTTAAAAAAATTACATAGAAAATTCCCTCTTGGGTTATGAGACAACTAACCTAAGAGGGAATTTTTCTTTTTTTTTATGTCTCCGATATTTTTCTATATTTCATTAATGTTTACCGATAATTTTCTATATTTCATTAATGTTTACCGATATTTTCAAGAAAGTAGATCCGTTAGAGCATATACTATCATCGGTTTCATGGAAAGCTATCAAGTATCTATGCAGATAAGACACAATTGTAATTGTTGTCAAAGCGGATATTCGCAATCCGCTTACGCTACCAGCTCATAACCTCATTGCCACTACGTGGCCTTTCAGCAGTAGCTTGAACTACTGCTGAAACAAGTCCTTACCCCCTCTTACAGAAGCGGGGGACTTCCCTGATGAGGTTAAATTGTACTAAGCGTGATATGAAGGGAAAACGATATACTTTCCCCTACTGTAAGTATCTTACACTTTTTTCTCTCTAATGCCTTTGAAATACTATCATAGTAACCATTCGCAGGCTCCAAAGCACAATTATATTCCCCCCTATATCCTCCTGCATTCACCCATACACCAAGATAAGGTAACATATCTTTCTCATATCGAATACTGCACCTTATTCCGCTCGTTGGATATTCATATCCACAAAAACCTTCTTTGCTATCGCTCTTCACATAATATTTTAACATTGTCTTACTCTCTTTGGATGGGACTTTATCGAACGGATAACTATAATTTATATTACTCACGTTTAACTCTAACTGATTATTACTCCTATTCTGATAGAGAGTTCCTTCTTCTCCTAATTCTTTACTTATTAAAACATTCTCAAATTCCAAGACATGGTCTGGATACAGAATTTTCATATCCTCCTCATAACGCACAAGGCAATGCATCGCCCAGATACAAGGAAAATCAAATTCTCCATTATTTGTAATCTCATAATGATAGGAAACTGTATCCTCTGAAAGCGTTATTCTCTTCTCGTAGGAATAAGGAAGGTGAATTCCCTGTACCTTAAGTTTTAGCGTATCCAATAAGGAATCATTATCAAGACTCATAGAAGAAGTCCAAATTTCTCCATGATCTTCGTAACAAAGATTGTGATTTTGAAAGTTTATGTTTTCTTTCTCAATACAAGGGAATGCATCATCAAAGCCGCTCGCTTCCCCTGACTCAAAAGAATCACCCCTTTTACTTTTTTTGAGCTGAGTTCCTCCTCTGTCATATAACAGTTCAAACTGTTTTTCTTTATGAAAGATAGAAATCGTCTTTCCTCCCATTGAGGGAACAACTTTTACTTGAAGGCAGTTATTTTCTAATAGATAGATTTTTTTTCCACGTTCCTTCTTCATAATCTTATTCGTCATAAGAGCCCTCCATGTTGTAAACCTGGTTTGTCTTTCTAATATATCTTCCTTATTTATCTTCCTTATTTATCTTCCTTATATATCTTTCTTATATATTTTTACCTGCTTTAGATATGGATGAAATCTCATGAAAATGGTACATATGGCTAATAAAATCACCTTCTTTAACTTCTTCCATTGGCAGTATGAAACCAAAATACATCAGCTGATTGCCTGAATAAATTTCATTGGTTTCTTCACAAAGATACTCTTTCTCTTCCATAAGCCCTCTTAATCTGATTCTCCTAGAGCTCGGATTGGCTTTTGATAATATCTTATAATAGCCAAGTATCACTTCAGTTTTACTCTGATTCGTGCAAAGCCATGATACATAATTCGATTGAAATGGGCTTTCTAAACGATAAAAATCACCGTACTGAATTAATCTACGATTTCTTTTTGCCTCTTCGATTACCTCTTTTGCGATTTCCTTTTCCTCATCCGATATCTTAGTGATATCCAGTCCAAATCCAAAGGTTCCAAAGTATGCTACCTCTGCTCGCATCCTAATGTTGGTACTACGACCTTGCTGATGATTAGGACTCGGAGAAATATAGGAAGCCATACTTCGGAGTGGATATACGAAGGAGGTTCCATACTGTACATTTAACCTTTCGACTGCATCTGTATTATCACTTGTCCATGCCTGTGGCATATAATAGAGCATTCCTCCATCAAAACGATTGCCTCCAGAAGCACATGACTCAAATAATACCTTTGGGAACCTTGTGGTTAAGCGTTCTAATAAATTATATAAACCTAAAATATAACGATGAGTTGCCTCTTTTTGATTTTCCTTCTTAAGATAAGAAGAGCCGATTTCTGTCATGGTACGATTCATATCCCACTTTATATATGTAATATTAGCACTACTTAAGATACTTACTAATTGAAGATACAGATAATCTACAACTTCTGGATTGGATAAATCCAGTACATATTGATTTCTTCCATGGCTCATATGCTGTCCTGGAACTTGAATCACCCATTCAGGATGTTCGTGGTAAAGTTTACTATCTTTGTTAACCATCTCTGGTTCAACCCATAATCCGAACGATAAACCGAGGGAATTTATCTTTTTTGCCAGTCCATGTAATCCATTTGGTAGCTTTTCTTTATTTTCATACCAATCTCCAAGGCTTGTGGTATCATCATTGCGATTACCAAACCAACCATCATCTAAAACTAACATTTCGATACCTAGGGCTTTCGCTTCTTTTGCTAACGCTACTAGTTTTTCCTCATTGAAATTAAAATAAGTTGCTTCCCAGTTATTCAGATAGATTGGTGTCGTCTGATCCTTCCATTCCCCACGCGCAAGATTATTTCGGTAAAGCGAGTGATACGTGTGTGACATCTCATTGAAGCCAGAATCCGAGTAAACCATAACAACCTCCGGAGTTTGAAAACTTTCCTCCTTCTCTAGTTGCCATGCAAAGTCAAATGGATTGATTCCCATACATACTCGCGTTAAATCATAAGCATTTACCTCTACTGAAGCGAGAAAACTTCCGCTGTAGACTAAATTAAATCCAAAAACTTCTCCTTGCGCTTCTGTGGCTTCCTCTCTCGCTAAAGCAAGAAAGGGATTATGAAAAGCACTTGAAGCTCCATATGTACTCTCTATCGACTGCATGCCGTGCACTAATTTTCTTTTGGTGATATGACGCTCTCTTGCCCAAGCACCATCCAAATGATACATAACATAATCTGCATCTGAAAAATCAATGCAAGTACTTTGAGCATTTAAAATAGTCAGTTCTTCCCCATGATTCCTAAATTCAACACTCCTCGTAATGGCATCATAGTCACGGAAGATTGTAAATTTCAGAATGGTTTCCAAAGAAAGATAGGTATCTTCTAATGTTATTTCAAGTGTTTTAGCTTCTGTATCATCTCTTACATAGGTTGCAGGAAGTCCCATTAAGTTAGGCTTTCCATCGAAAATCTTATGTGATTTATAAACTAAATGAGAGATTGTATTCCCGTCTTTATTTTTTATCTGATAAGCAGGATGTCTGTAATCAGTAGTACCATATTCTGGGTATACCCTTGGGGTATCTTCCAGTGAAAAAGTGATATCTCCTTCAAATACACAGGACTGTACCCCTCTTTCCCTATGTTGTAGCGACTGCTTTAAAAGTCCAGAACAGTTGATTTGCTTTCCAAAATATAAATGCCCTAATTGTTGGTTCTCCAAGATACTCATAATATAACTTATATTTTCATTTTTTAATTCAAAGAGGCATGAATCCTCATAGTAGTTTACTTCAAGTATTTTCTCCTTTTGCACAAATTCGCTCCTTTTTCTTAAGATTGCACTTTGTTACACAACTTTGGGTTTCACTTCTATTTTATATCATAATTTCCCTATGACAATGTACAAAACGATACGCTTTGGTGAATAAAACTGAACATATAGAAACAGAGAAAGAGGATAGCTTTTGCTCTCCTCTTTACGTTCTTTACTTTGAAAATTAGTTTTTGTTAACTTTATTTCTAATCCAGCCTGCTATAACTTCTAGAGGGTATGGTTCAAGATTATTTCCATTTATTATAATATCAGCAAACATTTTGGTTGAAAGAACGTATTCTCTTTCCCTGTGTTTAGCGGCATCAAGAAAATATTCAGCTACCTCCTCCATACCTAGTCCCCATAAAGCCATATTTCGCTTAATCCTTCTATACATCCGTTCATCAGAGTCTAAATCAATGAATATCTTTAAATCCAATAACTTCCTAATCTCCTCAAAGTAAAGTATCATAATGCCTTCAAGAATAATAATGTCATTTTCTTTTCCTTTTTGAATAAGAGTATGTAATTCCTCTATTACTTTGTTGTAATCTACACTTTCAGGATGATTGTAATCATCATACTCAATTTTTGAAATTGGTGATACCATCTTTGGTAAATTTTCTTTGAAATAATTATCTGTTCTAATTGCAGTAACCTTTAAATCAGATAAATCTTTTATCAACATATCGCAAAATGTTGACTTTCCACTTGCTGAAGCCCCTGCAATTCCTAAAACTATTGGCTTCATGAAAGCACCTCCTTATAAAATTTTTAATACCATCTTGGATAAAACTTACTTCTCTTTTTAAAACAAGTATATAACTTTTTTAGAAATAATAATAGAGTTTCTGAAAAAAGTATCCTCCTACAATGTTCACATATGTCATGCCCAAGAATACGATTTGTAGAACGATTCGATAAAAATAGCTCTACATCAAGAATGAAGCATGAAGATAGCAATCATACCCCAACACTTTGCACACAGAGCCAGAATTATTAAGCTTAACGCAACTAAAAAGGATTTCAGTTTAAGTCTGAAATCCTTTTTGCCATTGTACTTACTTATCTAATACCATTTGTACCATTTTAAAGCCATATGGTGGTATGGTAACTGTAGCCTTATTATTATTAATTCCAATAATCTCTTTTACCTCTTCCTGCACATTTATTACTGCAGCTTGTTTCATAGAATGAGCTTTCATTTCTAAGGTAAAATGATCTACTTGCCCAGTATTATTCTTTAATAATACATTGATTGCATCACCTTTTTTTGAAGGATAAACATGTGACACGGAAGAGTTCCCTTCACAAGCCATTAACACATTTTCTCTATTTTCCCTATCAACCATTGCACCAATTACACAAGGATTTTGTACACTTAAAGCATCTGTAAGCACTTGCCTAGGTTCAAAACTATTGTAAGTAAATAAGTCATATTGAAGTTGCATATATCCTGATTGATTCGCCATGAAATTGGTATCCCAATAATTATTAAGAGCCCATGCCAATAATAATGGATTTTGATTTCTATCTATTTTCTTGTTTTCCTTACCAAAATTGAAGTCACCAATTTGAACTAATGGTGCATCCTTACACGCAAGAGTAACACATATATCTTTGTCATATACACTCACATTAGTATCAACAGTTACCCAATCCCTACATACTGTTCCCATCTGTTCTTCATCAAGCTTAACAAACTCTCCAGCTGTATCATAACTGCTCTCCCAACCAGCCTGCAGTGCAAGTGGTAATGCAAAGTATATAGATTCTGGCATATAAACTGGAACCTTATCAAATGAAACATCCATATGAATTCTTGGACTATAAGTATAGAAAGTAATTTTTTGTTCTAGCTGTTTTGTTCCTTCTAACTTCATATGACTAATAAACGTAACTTTATAGTCTTCTTTTCTAATTTCACAACTTACTATATCAGTAGCTTTTTCTCTACGACCTTTCCAATCGTGATTCCATTGAGTTACGCTTTGATTACCCAAATCCACATCTCTAGGGAATAATGTGGAACGTACTGGCTCATTCAACGTCTCATCTATAGTTTCTCTAATCGGCTCAAAAAGTGTATACTCACTATTCTCAGCTAATAATTGTTTCTTATTCTTAAGATCAAGTACCTGGATAATACGTCCAGTTTCTTCACAGAAAACAACTCTATAATAAGGTGTAACTAATACATTCTTTTCAATCTTATAATTGGTTGCTTTTTCCTTACTTTCAATCTTAATCTCTTCTAATTTATCAAAAGTCAAAGTTCGATAAGTGAATGGTTTGACATAGAATAGTCCAAAGTTTACAGTCTCTTCTCTTTGATCTAAATATGGAACATAATTTTTTGTTCTTAATGCACTTAAATGTCTTCTGTCTTCCAAATAGCTTTTTGGAACAGCTAACTCTATAACTTGCTCCGCTTGTGAAGTGTTGGCAACAACAATCCCACCTAAATTGTTACTTTGATGAGGGTTGTTGCATAACTTTTCCATTTGGTTACTCAACAAATATCCAGATAAATCAGCAGCATTGTACGCGGTCTTCACTTTATGGATAAGCTGTGAATATGTTTCTGCACAATCTGGTTCTGTAACAGACTGTGAAGCACCCCAAGTATGTTCATCGAACACAATAATGTTTTCATAACATTCTTTTTTCACACTTTCATATTGTCCATTTGAATCTAAGTTAAAACATTCTATAACTTCAGCTTTTTGTATTGTTTGTTTTGCTAGCCTGCTAACCCGTGTTTCTCTTGCTGTACTTCCACTACCAAAGTTCCAATAGTCAGTCCAATCACCTTTATGAACAGGAACCTTATTCATATCTTCTTGAAGTAGCCTGTCTCTTAACATCTCTGCTGTTGCAAAACGAATCTTAAATTCATGTCCCTCACTATTATACTTTTGAACCAAATCAGCCAACTCAAGATCTGGACAATTATTATCATATAGAGGTGGATTCGTAGCTGTAAGAAATACAAAATCTTTCTTATACCCTTTCTTTTCTAAGCGATTTACGTATTCTATAATCCCCTCATGCATTCGTTTTGTATTATGTTCTTCTGTGTATAAAAACTGACTAAACAATGAATAATGTTCACCAACGAAGGAATGTAGCTTTCTACCATCGGACATTTCCCACATGAACTGAGCCGGTCTTTGGAATGGTATACCACCAAAGTGTATGTTGATTCCAGTTAAATAGAAATCAATATTACTATCTAACATAACTTGGCCCATAGTCCACGGTTGTCCATTAACATCATGGTTAATTGCAACTGATATATCTGTTTCAAGTAACTTTCTTAATTCATCCAAATCGGTTAACATGTGAACCATTTCATTTAAATTACAATTTGGTGTAGTATGCATAGGTAAAGCAGCTACACAAATTCTTTCTTCTTTAATTAATTCCTTTAGATTATTGATTTTCTCTGTAGAAGCTGT
>NZ_DAMADT010000031.1:50612-58538 GCF_031997925.1 Lachnoclostridium sp.
CCATTTTCTTAACACATAACTAGCTTCAATAGTCCAACAGAATCTAGACTTTTCTTCATAATTTTTTGTCTTATTGCAAATCTCAATGGCTTGATCGATATATTCTGCCTGAAGTTCTAACAAAAGTGGTTGTGGATGTGTATATCCAATATCCAAATGACTATGTGGCATGCACCAAATTTCTTTTATATTTGACATAATTTATCCTCTCACAGTTGCTCTTATTACTTTAACAGTTCCTTCTAAAGAACGAATAATACAGCGTTCAACATTAGCTGGTATAATGAAGGTTTCTGCATAATGTACTTCGTATGGTTCGAAAGAACCATCTACACTTTCAATAATAGCTCCTTTGCCATCTACTATATTACAAGAACTTACTCCGCCCTCTGATTCTATCTCACAACTAGATGTTATAGTATAGACTCTAGTTTCAATAAATTCACGTTGATGAAGACCTGTTCGCTCCACTAAAGTGTCCATATCATCGCTTAATTTCTCAACTTGATCTATTAAGTTGTTCTTAACCCATTCAGTTGTACGATCCCATTGAATATTTTGTTTGCCATGTTCAATATGAACTGGTCTTGGTAATCCGTCTAATCCTACTCTACCCCAATCCCAGAGTTTAAATGTAAATATATATGGGGTTGCGCTGATTTCAAGTACCATAGTATTTTCTCCACTACAGTGAATAGTTCCTGCAGGAATTAAGAAATGGTCATGTTTTTTCGCTGGCCAAGTATTAACATACTTTTCTGCATCAAACACAATTTCTCCTCGTTGTGCACGTTCTAAATCTTCAATCATTTCTTCTTTATTAATACCTTCCTTCGTACCAAGGTATACAATACCATCTTCTTTGCAATCTAAAATATAATAGCTTTCATCTTGTGTATAATTCATACCAAATGTAGACTGAATATATTCAGTGAGCGGATGAACTTGAAGGGAAAGATTCTGACCACCCATGGTATCTAAGAAGTCAAAACGAATAGGATATTCATCCCCGAATCTAGCATGTACTCTATCGCCTAATAATTGTTTAGGTCTGTAGAAAACTACATCAACAGATGGTACTTCAATTCTTATGTCACCAAATTGCATGTAGATGCTATTTTCTTCTGGTACCCCGTCAAATGCCCAAGCATAATTTGAACTACTTCTATCCAGATCGCATACTTCTTTCATCCATTGTCCCCCCCATACTTCAGGTGCAAAGTATGGAACTAAACGGAATGGCTCCTTACTGAATTTCTCAAGTCCAGCTCTAAATCCGTCTCCACTTACCATCTTAGGTTGATTTTTCACATTGGTATCTAATAAGAAATCAATCTTATTTATAAGCTTACGTTTTAAACGATCTGCCATTCTCCATTCAACGAAGAAACCTTGTTTGAATTTTGCAAGTTTAGGTGCTGTTTCATTCGCTGTTTTCCAGTTAGGAAGTCCATTTGCAAATCGTAATTGAATCTCCCATCTTGCAAGGTCAGCATATACCAAGATGTCACCTTCATGCACAAGGGAAGCACCAACACCATATACTAGTACAATTCCCTTTGTGTCTTCAATTTGCTTTCTCATTATTTTGATTTTATCTTCAATATAAAAATCTTTTATATTAAGTGTATTCATTACGCCAAATACACGATCATCTGTAACATATTGTCTTATATAGTCTTGATATTCTCTATCACTAACCATACAATCTTCTGCACAATATACAGTTGCACTAAGATTACTCAATCCTTTCACTATCTCTTTTACATCAACTTCTGTATATGTCTCTAATACAATAACCTGACGTTCCTTACCTTTGATAGCGTTTTTAAGTTCTGAAATTATCGCCTCATATCCTGCTGCTGCTTTAAATCCGTCTACCTTTTTTGTCGGACTCTTATCATAATTATTATATTTTTTTACCATTTCATTTCTCTCCTTATTAGATTTATAATAAAGTTGCACCAATCATTCCAGCTGTATTACCTAATTTGGCTGAAACAATCTTAACTGGCAACGCTATTCCACCATATGTTTGACTATTTACATGACTATTTAAATAGTCCAGAAATAAATCTGACGATTTTGCTACTCCACCACCAATTGCAATTACCTCAGGTCTTAACACGTTCACAAGGCTAACCAGACCCTCTCCCAAATAGTATTGGAATTCTTCCATGGTAGCTACCGCTGATGGATCATTTATACGTACATTGTCAAATATCTCTTTCGCGGTAATTTGTTGTCCTGTTCTTTCTTTATAACTCTGCATAATTGCAGTAGCAGAAGAATAAGCTTCTAGACAACCCCGTCTTCCACAAGTGCATTGTCTTCCACCATTTTCAACTGAAATATGTCCTAGTATTCCATCAGCATCCCCATATGCATTACCACTTTCAAGCTTCTTGTTGATAATAAAAGCTCCTCCAACTCCTGTCCCTAAGGTAATCATGCACATTCTCTTATATTCTTTGCCTATTCCAAAAACAGCTTCGGCTAATGCCGCACATTTTGCATCATTTGCGATTTTAACAGGTAAATTGGTTCGATTCTGTATATCCCCAACAATATTTTTATTGTCCCATTTAATATTATTTGAATATACTATGGCGCCCAACTTACTATTTATTAGCCCACAAGAACTAATTCCAATCTTATCTACCTTATTGTGACTACAAATATCCTTGATTACATCTGTGATATGCCCAATAAACAATTCGTAATCTAAGTTACTATCTGTGGGAATAATCTCTTCCAATACTACATTATCATGTGAAATAAGACCTATTTTGGCCGACATACCACCTATATCAATACCTATTGAATACATATTACCCCTCATTCTTTATGCATAAATTAAAAACCAAGCTTTCACCATTTGAATAAATTCCTTATTATAACCATGTGATAGATGTTCAAAATGTGTATAAGACTTTGTCCCATCAATTCGTTTAAAAAGATCCTCGATTGTTTCTTTTGGACACGTTTCATCTCTTCCACCGCTAGTTAATAAAACTGGGAAACAATAGCGGTGAGTATGATGAATTGTATCGATATAATACATTCCTTGCTCAACTAAGTCAGCATTGGCATCTTTATACCAATCTCTACCCATACCATAAGCACCTTTATAATCTGCCATTTTAATATTAACTAAGAAAGGCTGGTCGCTGGCAGTTGCTCTTGTAATATCATTAAAAATAGAACCTAATAACAACGCTGCTCCACCACCTTGACTTGTTCCAAAAAAGGACACCCTGTCTTTTATAACACCTTCCTGCCTAAATGCCCATTCCACTGCCATAACACAATTCACAAGCCAAGTATAATATCCTTTCATCCCGCCACTTAAGAAAGTATCTGGAAACACGCTACCGCAGCCTTGCATTGTCATTTTTTCTAATGATTTCCCCTTTGGGGTTGTATACCCCAAAGGATTAATATGTAATACATTAAAATACTGCGCTAATTCAGGATGCATGCTCATTTCTCCACCATATCCTGGTGTATGAACTATTAATGGTGCTTCTTTACGAAAACAAGGTTGAAAATAGCAATAGAATGCATCATATCCTTCACTTTCAATTCGAATGAATCGATCTGTTTCTACCGATTGAAAAATATACATACTGGGTTCGAATGGGTTAATAAATTCTTCTGAATAGGTACAAGGTCTCTTACCTTCCATTCGTATTTTTGAGACCCATAAATCAATATCTTTATAATCCATTATTCTCCCTACTTTCTGCTTCCTACCATTGCTAGACGAAGAAATCTTGGTCGATAAATATCTGCATATTCAAAGCAATCATTACCATTAATGTTATATGAAATAATAAGTTCATTCTTACCTGATAATGCCGGATGCGCCTTTGCATTATAGGTGTTATTACCTTCTCCAATAGTTGTCAAACAATCATCATGAGTAAAAATAGTTGTCTTATTCTCGAATACATCATATGGATTCTTAGCAATGGATGCTTTAATTGTTGCTGTATTAGTTATATGCGTATTTACTAATACATACTGACCTTTATATTCACCATCTTGTATCTGTGTAATACTGAGTTCTGGCGCAACATCATGTGCTAAATATTTGAATTCACTTGGTGGTTCACTAACCCATTCATCATTAGAGTTTAAATATTCATATTCTGAAAATTTTTCTATGTTTTCTGATTTTACCCTAGCAACAATTAGTTCTCTACCTAGATTTATTACATCCTGATATCCATACACATAAACATATCCATCTGGATTAATTCCCCCGGCATCTTCGGTACTTTGATATACACCTCCACCAAAATACCATTTTGCATTCGGATCTGACACATTACAAAGATTCATAGCTCCATCATCAATTATTTCTAATGAATCATAATCAACTTCACCATCTTTAATATGATATTTTGCTAAATCTACTCCAATTTGTTCAAATCCATACATAGTATTAACTGAATCAATTCTCAAAGAATATACATAAAGAGACTCCCCGATTACAAAAGTATCACCTAACCAATAATAAATATGTTTCCCAGGCTTTGTAGCCGGAATTAATTTACTTGGTACAATATTGGCAGTTCTCTCTTCCTTCGTAGGGAACTTAAAGATAATATTACTACTATCCGCTTCCTTACCAGTAAGTATAGCACTTGTGTTATTCGGCATTGATACATTACTTCTTGTCTTAGAAATTGGATCTACATCAGATACTATTGTATCGCTAAAGATAAAGAAGGTCTTTTGCTCTGCCAAGTCTCTATCATAGTCGTAATCCTTTCCATCAAGGTTTACAGTATAAACCCCGTCTGCTCCAGTCCAACCTTCATAATTAGATAATAATGCTGAATAATCTGGTTCAGTATCACAATACCAACCTGAGCCTAGAAATACACTAACTTCACTTAATCCAACTTTATCCCCGCCATAATTACTAAGAATCTCTAACTGAAGATAACGTCCTCTTAAAGTTTCATCAAATTCAATGGTCAAGGAAGGGGACAACGCCTCAGATCCATCTCCTTTATCCACTGTATAAGTACCTATTGCTTTCCAAGTTGTATTATCATCTGATATTTTAAGACGGAATTTTTCTAGCCCACAATCTAAACTTTCCTTGTCGTTATAATTCCAAAGAACAATCTTAGATATAGGATATTGTCCTTTTAAATCAACTGTAAAATTAAATTCAGAAGCATCTTGAGCATACATATGATTTGGATTATTATCATGAGTTGCATTCTCTGCCCTAAAGTCACTAAGCCCTGTTCCATTTAGGAAATTATAATGTTCTGGTTTCGCAGACCACTTATTATTGATGTAACGTTCTAGAGGTGTACAAGCTATGCTTTCTCCTTCTATAATAGGTTGTTTATATCGAAATAGTCTTATTTCACTTAAACCATACCCATCACCATCATAATTACTAACTGCCTCAATTTTGATATATCTTCCACTAACTCCTTCAAAGTCAATTACACTACCGTCAACTAAGTTAGTTGCTTTTATTGAATCTTCTCCTGGCGCTTTCGCTAATGTATAAGAAATAGGCTCATAATACACTTCATTATCCTCTGAGAAACTAACCTTAATTTCTTGTAGCCCGCTATTCACATCTGTTGTAGAATTGTAGTTCCAAATATACAATTTTCCCAATTTTTCAATATGTCCGATGTCAAATACAAAAAGTTTTTCATCACCTTTATACATATCACCATCTTTATTTGTATGTAAATGTATACGCCCACCTGTACCGCTCATTCCCGAGTCATTTACTATAGGGGCTTGTAATTGGTCTAAAGCGTGTAACGTAAGCATGTTTCCCACCTCATTTACTATATCTACAAATTTAACATCTTCTGATTTTCCTTTTCCACAAGCTACAATAGTAATCATGAAACACACCATTAAGCCAAATAAGACAATTGCTCTCTTTATCTTTATTTTCATATTACTTTTCACTCCAATCAAAAAGCTTATGCTTGTAGTAGAATAAGAAAAGCTGTCGTAACTCATAACAGCTTATCTTATTCCTAAATAAAAACTAAACTCAATTACCCTTATTTGCTTTTTTTCTTACGTACAGAAATTGTAACAATTACTCCTACAATACCAAGTAAAGCAATAGCTAACACGACATACATAGCGGTATTACTATCCTTAGTTTCTTCCTTAGAAGTCTCTTTATTTCCATCGACTACTTCTTCTGTATCAGCATCTTGTGATGAATCTACTGTATCAATAACATCTGGGTTATATTCTTTCTCAACCTTTGTTGTGTAGCAAAGTGTTTGAATTTCTTCTTCTGTTAGTACGCCATCAAATACCATGAGATTATCCAATATACCTGTACATGCACGTTTTACTGTATTATTCTCAAAGTACCCACCAATGTTAAAACCACCATTTGGATCACCTGCTGAACCATCATCAAAAGCACCTAGACTAAAAGTTAAACCTGCTGCTACAGAAAGTCTTGATTTTGTTGCTAATTTTCCATCAATGTACATATAAACAAATGCATCCTCAATCGCACCATCTTCATCATATTCATTTTGGAAAACCAAAGTATAGTTATGCCATTCCTTCATGTGTGCTTCCATAAAGTAACCTTCTGAAAACAACTTATCTTGTGTTTGCCAATCTGAACTATTCACCTTACCAAGAAATTGAATTCCCTCTGCAGAACTGTCTTTAACAAATTCCACATCCACAACACCAGCACCTAACGCACCTAACCCTGCAGGGACAATAACCATGTTTGCACCTGAATCTGTTTGTGTATACTCGTCCATAGCATAATAAAAGCTAATTGTCATCTCGTCATAATTGTAAGTCTTATTTGGAGAAGCTAAATAAGTTTTACCATCAAACTTAATTCCGTTTCCGTCAATACCTGGTACATATACTGGGCCACCTTCTGTGGAACCAACACCATACGTAAGGTCATTATCTGCTGCTGTACCAGCATTTGAAAGTGTATCATCAAAAGAATAGTTAAGAACACAAGATTTCTCTTTTTCTTCTACTACCTTTTCTCCAGTTGCTGTAGCAGTATAGCTATATATACCATCAGTTTGAGTTACTGCTACTGGATCTCCACCATTGATTTGAATGGTTAATGCATCACCAACTTCAGGTTTCATAAGTTCCACACCATACTCTTCAAGTTGTCCGTCAGCTGAACCATCATTTAATGCAACGCCATCTTTTGTAGATTCAGGATCATAAATACTATCATCTGCCATTATGTTGTTTTGCAAACTCTTAAAGATAGATGTCATAACGCCTGTAGATTCTGTATAAGTTACAATACCATCTTCTTTTTCATCAAATGTTGGATTAACAAAACTAGCTGCTGCAGTTTCATCAAATGCTAAAGAGTTAAGTTTTGAAGTATAATCTTCAAAAGAGGAGAAATCAAAAGAAAGTGTTACAACCTCCCATTCGCTATCACTATCATCAACACTAATAGCTAACCATTCTGAACTATCTTTTACTTTGCTATCATAGATTCCTTTTAAATGTTGTTCTAAATCTGCACCATGCTTTTTAAAATAATAATAAGCACTTCCATATCCATCTTGAAAATCATTTTTTGCTATGAGTCCTTGTATAGTACGACTACCAGAACCATCAGAATTAATAACCAAATTACTTGAGATTTGTACTGCTGTACACGCTGTTAGCATAACCATTGTAAATAATACAGTTAATAAAGCCGCAACCGATTTTGCTCTTTTCTTCATTTTTGTATCCCCCTAGTCTTTTATAAATAATAGTTAATTACTAAAATTGTTTATACCTTAAAAATCTTGGCCTATATACATTTCCATTTACTAGATGACTTTCATAATCCATGCAATTCACATTATATGTAATTAAAATTTCCTCCTCACAAGCAATGTCATAATGTGCCTTTGCGTT
>NZ_DAMADT010000032.1:0-46116 GCF_031997925.1 Lachnoclostridium sp.
CCAATGAGACCGCAAATATTTATGGATATGCACCGCAGGATGAAGCTAAACTGACGAGTGCCTTAATAGCCGGTACGGCGAATTATCATATTTTGTCACAAGATAACGGCTTGATTATCAATTCGCCGGGAACTGTCAAAAATGTTTATGGATGGGAGCCGCAATTAGGAGATTCATTAAAGTTTACGACCCTTGACGGGAGAGGCGAGTATGTTGAAACTACACTTACCGTCATGGGTATTACAAATAATAATGACACTTTTAAGGGAATTTTTAGAATGACTGATAGCACATTGCGGCAGATTACAGGAACTGTCTGTTCTGATAGTTGGGAAATCATAACAACTTCCACCGCAGATAACACGGTAGAGCAGCAGATTACCATGCTAATGCAGGGTAATCCCTACATTAAAATGCAAACCTATTCGGCGGTGGTAAAAGAACGGCAGGCAGAATTTGATAGAGGCTGGGGAATGGTGTTTATTCTGGCGTTACTTGTTGGTGTGTTTGGTATCATAAACCTGATAAATACCAACACAACGAATATGTTTTCACGCAAACAGGAGTTAGGGATATTGCAAGCGGTTGGCATGACGGGAAAACAAATGCGTACATCCCTGCTATCAGAGGGTTTAATAAACACATTCACAGCAACAATAATAACTGTTACGGCGGGATTTCCTATCGGGTATATGGCGTGTTTCCTGGTGAATAAAACCATCACTACCGCAGCATACAGTTTTCCGTGGCAAGCGTCGTTGTTATATTTTGCCACATTATTGACTGTTCAGCTATTCCTGACCGTTTATAATGTTTGGACAATTTCAAAATCTCCTGTGATAGAACGAGTAAATATCACTGCCTGATACCTCTAAAATAAAATAGCCACAAAACATTAGCCCTATTCATATTTTGAATAGGGCTATAATTGTCCCAAATTGTAACAACAATTGACTGTATTACAGTAGTTATGTTGTATACATCATCTTAAATTCCGTCGGTGTGCAGTTTTTAACAATCTTAAACATTCGAATAAAAGAAGAAAGGCTGCTAAAACCACATTGCAATGCAATTTCTGTGATAGTAAGCTCATCATTCATCAGAAGGTTTTCTGCATATGCGATTCTTTTGTTATTAAGATATCGATAAAAGGATACATTGGTAAATTGTTTAAATAATCGGCTGAAGTGGTATTTACTAAATCCAGAAAGATCTGAAATTTCATCAAGAGTTAAGTCTTCACCGCAATGTTCATTTATGTAATTGCAAATAAATAAAAACCGTTCTGTATATTCGCGCTGTTTTGAATTTTTATGATAAAAGCAGTGGGCGTTTGGAGAGTTATTTCGTCCTATTAGAACAAATATTTCGATTAATTTGGAATAGATAGAGGCCTCACTCAGAGATGCTTCTGCAAAATATTCTTCTTTAATGGAAAGTAATAATTGACGAATTCTTTCATGTGCAAATGGGGACTCTTCGCCTGTTATATGAAGGGCTGGAGCGATGAAGGATAAGGTTGTTTCTAACTCCCTCATCCCATAAAGCAGTGTAACATCCGCTTGAAAAATAAGGCGCTCTCCAATAGGTGGTGCTTCCATGCTGTGTACTACTCCTGGATTTATGATTAGAATATCGCCCTCACTTAGACAAAATACTGTTTTTGAACAGGCTACACGGTAATCGCTTTCCGTTGGCATTATGATTTCAAGAGGTATTTTTCGCATTCGTCATTCATATAGAGGCGCAATTTTGTATTGGTCTTAAAGTTTACGGTCTCTTTCATTCCGTGTAATGTTTCTATCATGGATCAAACTATCCTCCCTTTCAAGAATTGAGTCCAGTTAAAGAATAACCATATATTTACATATAAGATTATAACAATATTTAAATAAATTACAATGGCAGTTAAGAAAAATTAGCAATTTTTCGTAGTTAAAAAGCAATTTTTCGGATGAAAGGAACGACTCAATTTGATATAGTAAAATCACAAAAAGACATACATATTATGGAAAATATTTATACAATATTCCTAAAATATGTTGATTCTAGGAGGTAGGATATCTATGTTAAAGAGGAAAATAACAGCACTAGTTCTTATCGCAGCAATGACAATTAGTTTACTAACAGGATGTGGAAATGAATCTTCAAATACTTCCACAGACAAAAATGGAGTAGTTGAAATTAAGTGGATGTTTTGGGACGACTTAACGGCCACTGAAGACTTAATTTCAAAAGGATACGCAAAAGTAATTGAACGTTTTAATGAACAATATGCTGGAAAATATCACTGTACACCGATTACTACAAATCTAGAGGAATATGATACAAAATTAAATGCATTAGTTGCCGCTAATAATTGTCCGGATGTATTTATCTGTAATCCTGGACCAAATCTGACTCAGTATGTGGAAAGTGGAACAGCAGCAGATCTTACCGATATTTTAACGAAAAATGAATCGAAATGGTACGATTCCTTTACAGAAGGTATTTTCGAGAGAATGACATACGATGGAAAAATTTATGCAGTTCCAACAAACTTTGCAGCTGCTTTGGTTTTTTATAATACAGAACTATTCGAAAAAGCAGGGGCTACGGTTCCGACAACATTTACGGAGTGGATTGCTACTTGCGAAAAGATTCAAGGTGCTGGATACACACCAATTTCTTGTTCGGCAGGTACCGCATGGTGCTTATCAATGATAGCAGGCTATTTTTGTGATAGAGCTGGTGGACCAGATAACTTAATTGGAGTAAATGCGGGGACTTTAGATTGGACGAGTGAATCTTTTATAAATGCTGGTGAAAAGTTAGTTGAATTATCAAAGTACTTTCAAAAAACAGCAGCAGGAGATTCGAATGATCAGGCAACCGCAAGTTTTTATAATGGCGAAGCTGCCATGTTAGTACAAGGATCTTGGGCAATTGGTCAGATTAATGGTAACAATCCAGATATGGAGCCAAAGTGTGGAGTATTTTCTTTCCCAGCAATCGAAGGTGGGGCTGATCCTAATCGTATGATAGTTAAAACAGATAATCTAGTTATGAGTTCAAAAACGAAAAATCAGGACGCTTGCATAGCACTTATGAAATGTTTTACAGATGAGACAGCGCAAAAGTATACTGCCGAAGTAGGAGGAAAGATTCCAATTATTAAGGTAGAATACGATAAAGAAAAAGCGCCAGCACAGCTAAGTTATGTTATGGATATCTTATCAAAATCGACCGGTACTCTTGGCTTTTATAATGAATCATTAGCTTCCGTAGAGGCAGGGGATACATTTGATAATTCTATGGTTGATTTATTCTTAGGAAGTATTTCGGTAAAGGAAGCATTCCAAAATGTTCAGGATTTCTATAAAGAGCATGTATGGAAAAAGTAAGATAATAGAAAGGTTGGGCTGTCGCAGTTGCGACAGCCCAACTTGGTAAAAAATTTAAGGCAATTTGCTTTTTATCAGATTAGGGGGTAATTGTTTGGATAAAATCTTTCGAAATAAATTGGCTATCATCTTATTTATAACACCTGCATTACTTTTGTTTACAGCGATCCTATTGATCCCAATATGTCAGACTTTCTATTATTCCTTATGTGATTGGAATGCATTAACGTCTCCTAAATTTGTTGCTTTCGATAATTTTAAACGACTTTTTGTAAAAGATAAGATTATGAGGACAGCCCTTAAAAATTCTTTATTTTTTATGCTTTTTTCTGCTATAACGCAGCAGATATTAGGACTTATCCTTGCAGGAATATTAACTAATATTAAGAGAGGTAGAAATCTGTTTAAGAATATATACTATCTACCGGCAGTGCTGTCTTCCGCTGCACTTGGGTTGTTATGGTCTTTTCTTTTTAATCCGAAAATGGGTATTAATCAAATTCTTGCTTATTTTGGTGTAGAAGGACCACTTTGGCTAATGGACACGAAAGGGTTTATTGTTTTACCAATGTGGGTCATTGCTTTTGTTGCCTTATGGCAGTATACAGGTACTACAATGATGCTTTACATGGCTCAGATCTCCGGAATATCGAAAACACTTTATGAAGCTTCCTACATAGATGGTGCTAGCAAATTTAAAAGCTTTTTTACTATTACCTTACCTTTAATTAAGCCTATGGTAGCAACAACACTTTCTCTTAACTGTATTGGTTCCTTGAAATTCTTTGATTTAGTTTATAATATGACGCAAGGCGGACCGAATCATCGAACAGACGTCTTAGCAACTCATTTATATAATGAAGGATTTCAATATTTTAAATATGGTTATGCCAATGCGATTGGAGTAGTTCTTTTATTGATGTGTCTCATTGTAACAGTTGTAATTAACCGTAGTATAAAAGTAAAGAATTATGAGATGTAGGAGGTGTATGGTGAAACGATTAAAAGTTAGTAATATCATCATCTATCTATTACTATCCGTCTTTGCACTGTTGTATGTTCTACCATTTTTATGGATGGTTTCGGTATCCTTTAAAACCAATGCAGAGGTTTTTGTCAATCCGTTTCAATTACCTAAAGTGTTCCAATGGAACAATTATTATGTTGCATGGAATAGTGGTAATTTAGGCGTAGCAACATTAAATTCGTTAATTGTTTGTGTGATAACGCTAATTGCAAGTATGTTAATTGGTTCTATGGCTGCATTTGCAATTGCTAGAATGAGGTGGAAACTATCTAGACCGGCTATGACATATTTTCTTATTGGCATGATGATACCGGTTCATTGTGTTTTAATACCGTTGTTTATTCAGTTTTCAAAGCTGAATTTAACAAATCAGTTATTAGGATTAATTTTACCGTATATCACATTCTCTTTGCCAATGACAATTTTTATAATGACTAACTTTTTTAAAGGAATGGCATCTGAATTGTTTGAAGCAGCATGCATCGACGGTTGTTCAATCTATCGATGTTTCTTTCATATTGCATTACCACTTGCGAAAACTGGATTATTTGTAACTGGATTAATGACCTTTGTGAACAACTGGAATGAACTCTTAATGGCTATGGTATTTATTTCAGACGTTCAAAAAAAGACTCTGCCAGTAACGTTAACTTATTTCGTTGGGCCATATGCAACCAATTATGTTCAGATGTTTGCAGCGATTGTTATAGCAATAGCACCGTCCATTCTGATCTATTGTTGTTTTAGTAATCAAATCGTAGATGGCCTGACGCAAGGAGCAATTAAAGGGTAAGTCAAGGTAACTGAAATAATTCTTTCTCGTAAGGAAATTATAAGAGGAAATAATTATACTTTTATGATAAAATAGGCTTGAATCGAAATGAATTACGTTAGGAGAGAGAATAGATGAATGAGATTGACCAATATATTCTTCAGTATCCATTGGAGCTACAACTTAGATTACAAGAAATAAGAAATATTATAAAAGAAGCAGCGCCGGAAGCTACAGAGAAGATAAGCTGGCGAATGCCTACCTTTTATTTGAATGGGAACTTAGTTCATTTTGCTTTGCATAAAGCTCATATTGGGTTTTATCCTGGGGCAGATGGGGTGGAACAATTTAAACATAAGCTTGGTGATTATAAATATTCAAAAGGAGCAATTCAATTTCCGCTTAGCAAACCGCTTCCAAAAGAATTAATTACTGAAATTGTGAAGTTTCGAGTGGAACAAAATAGTAACAAATAACTACCTATATTTTAAGAAAGAGAATAGTATATTTTTCTATAAAGAGGCTAGCATGCTCTCTTATAGAAAAACATACTATTGTGTTAAATGTTGCAGGTAATGTTGTTAAGTAGAACTCAATTTTTGTTTACGTATTTTGTTTTATCGATTATAATAAATATAATTGTTAATCAAAATACATAACGAATTGGGAGGGGAATTATTCCGTATGAGAATAGTAAGAATATTGAAAATAGCAGGCATAGTTCTTGGTATTATTTTCACTGTGATTTTAAGTTATGTTGCTTATGTATTCCTAACTTATCATAGAATTGAAGATAATCAAAAATTAAATGTTTATACAAAAGGTAAGGCTAAAAAACAGGATGTGACTTTAGATACTGAGTATTCTATTTTAACCTATAACATTGGTTTTGGAGCCTATTCTTCAGACTATAGTTTCTTTATGGATGGTGGAAAGTACTCTAGAGCATATAATAAGCAAGCAGCGATTGATAATATCAATGGTAGTATTAAGGTTGTAAAGAGCAAGGATACAGACTTTATATTCTTACAGGAAGTGGATCTAAAAGCTACTAGAAGTTATGGAGTGAATGAGAATGAGATGATACTTGATGCATTTGATGATATCTCTTCAGCATTTGCAGTTAACTACGATTCTCCGTATTTAATTTATCCAATTTTAAAGCCACATGGGAAGACGAAATCAGGGATGAGTACAATATCTAAGTTTCCGATCATAGATTCAGTAAGACGCAGTTTACCGATTGATACTTCTGTTTATAAGCTAATTGATTTAGACAGATGCTATACAAAATCAAGAATCATGGTGGAGAATGGGAAATACTTATGTCTTTATAATGTACATCTTTCTGCATATACTAAGGCTGAAAGTATTGTAAACAATCAGATAAAGATGTTAAGCGAGGATATTAAGAGTGATTTAGAAGCAGGTAATTATATTATCTGCGGGGGAGATTTTAATCAAGATTTGTTAGGTGATTCTCCATCCATCTTTCACACTCCTGTGATGGAAGAAAATTGGGCAAAGCCATTTCCATCCAGTCTACTTCCATCCGGTATTATGGTTGCATATGATATATTATCTGAAGAATTGAGAGGAATGTTAGCGCCATCCTGCCGTAATGCGGATGCACCATATAACAAAGAAACTTCTTTTGTTACGATGGTGGATGGATTTTTAATCTCTGATAATGTAGAGCTTAATAGTATAGAAACAATAGACAATGGTTTTTTATATTCGGATCATAATCCTGTGATGATGAAGTTTCAGTTAAAGCCAGTTAAATAATAAATATAAACGAATTCGCATGAATACAACTAGTTCGCAAGATTACAATTCCCTTGCAAGAAAAAGTATAATATGCTAAACTAACTTAAATATTTGGAAAGGAATGGATAATATGTTAATGGGATTTCGCAATAGTTTAAGACGTAGATGCAGACGTAGGCTCTTGTAATGAAGCGTAAAAAACGCATAGTTGCAAGAAAGGTACGTCTTGTTTCTATGCGGTCCTGTTACTATTAGACTTATCATCAGAACCGTAATTGATTTAGCTGTGATGGCAATCTTTTATGGTTCTTTTTTTATTATTTTCTAGGAAATCGTAAGTTTAAGAAATTATAAAGCAGAGAACCGATTTGAACCCTCTGTGATTGCTCGATATATGATTTTATTATCTACTGCATTTAATAAGTTTTACCATGAGTGCAATATTCTAAATGCAGATGAAAACTTAAGGGATGCACGTTTGATTGCTGTAGAACTTACGCAAAAAATTATAAAAGATGCTATGGGATTATTGGGTATTGAATGTCCAGAAGAAATGTAGACTTTGACACTTTTGACAGGTTTGCTTAGCTCGTTTGACACGTTTTATGTGTTTAACTTAGTTCATAATAACTGGAATTGCTACACGTTTGGTCAATGAAATGTTGTGTAATCTTAATCAAGAGAAGGAAATTGCCGTAGTAACATTTCGAAAAGAGGATCAAAAAGGTGGGGCAGCAAGAGAGTTTTATCAACAAATGGGGTTTGTGGAAGGTGAACTTTGCACAGAGATGAATTATCCACTACAGCGATTTAAAAGGATACCTATG
This sequence comes from Lachnoclostridium sp., assembly GCF_031997925.1. NCBI lineage: Bacteria > Bacillati > Bacillota > Clostridia > Lachnospirales > Lachnospiraceae > Lachnoclostridium > Lachnoclostridium sp. The sequence continues at coordinate 7,780 of NZ_DAMADT010000032.1, forward strand.
TAGGAGGAAGAAAATGATGCAATTTGGTATGCTTCAAAATGGCTTTCCATTGCTAAGGTAAAGAAGTGTTACTTTTTATCAATGATTTCAAAGTTTTGTTATATTGTAAAAGAAACTGTGTATAGTAGAGAGAGGGTAATGAATTATTTCAGGTAATGGGAGATTACGATATGTTTATAGGAACTGTAAAAATAACATTGTATGCATCTTGGGTACATTCCTTAAAGGAAAAACGTATGATTGTAAAGAGTTTGTGTGCGAAGATAAGAAATCATTTTAATGTTTCCGTTGTTGAGATTGAGGAACAAGATATTCATCAAACGATTGTAATTGCAGTGGCTTGCGTTACTGGTGTTGCATCCTTAGCAGATAGTGTGATTGAGAATGTAATCCAATTTATTGAAGATAATACAGAGGCGGAGATTACCAATATAGAAAAAGAATTAAGATAGAGAATAAAATCAAGCTAAAACAAAACTTTGGTAATTAAGCAGAGGTATTCAAAAATCTGAATTCTTAATATTACTAAACTATATAACTACAAATTAGAAGGAGGGGAAACCCTCCTTCTTACTTCGTGACAAATAAATGTTTGCAAAGCGTATTTTAATTGTTTATGAAAGTAAAGTTTGCGAGGTTCATTTTTTTGTCTTGATAGTCATAATTGATAAATTTGATAAAATTAAAATACTTGTTTAATATTCTCCTTTTTAAAAACACTAGGAGAGACTCCGCAGTGTTTTTTAAATTGTTTGGAGAAAGTAAATGCATCGGTATAACCGAGACGCTCGCCAATTTCTGCGGTTGTTAATTCACTAAGTAACATCGTTTTTGCAGCATACATTCGTTGCTGATTGCGATAAACCATAGGAGAAATTCCAACATCTTTCCTGAAAGTTTTACGAAAATTTTCGTACCCAACTCCTAGGATATCAGCTATGTCACGTTCTGTATAATTTACATTTAAATTACTACCTAATAAGTCCTTTGCTTTTGAAATTATTCTTTTTTGCCTAGTTGTAATTTGAGTATTTGAAAGAAGCTTTAGAATACAATTTTGCATTTGTTGGGAGATAAAAAATAACATATGATTCTCAGCATGTTCTAATAGTGATAGCAATTCGTCAAATTCATTTTGAGTGTCTTCTGAAATAACACAATCTAGCACTGGAAAATTCGGATCTAACAGCCCCATGGATAACAAAGCATAGTAGGTACTTGAACCAAAGCTTATAAAATATTCTTTCCATTGAATATTCGAATTTATCACAATGCTATGCCTGATTCCTGGCAAACGTTGAACTAATTTTCCAGGAGATAGCTTGTATTTTCGACCAAACTCATCACTGTATTCCCCTTTCCCTTTTAATACAATAAAGCAACTGTAATAGGGGTTTTTCACCTCAACCTGCGTATTGTTCGATGGATTAGTTATGTAACCACAAGCAATGATTCCATCTTTTTCAGTATTACCTAAGTATTTGTAAACACTATTACTATTGCTGGACATAGAACACCTACCTATTTTTGTAAAATGTTATGAATAGCGAAAAAATTTCGTACCAAAAAGGACATCCTTTATACCAATTATAACCTATTATTTCCATATTGTATAGTGTAAAATTATATATGTGTATTTTGTTTATTCAGTATACGAATAACAGTAACTAAGTGGGATTTACAACAGAAAAATTGTTATCAGACAGGAGAAAGAATAGTATGAAGGTAAAAAAAGTTACGAGTAGTCTTTATTTTATTCAACTGATCAGTAGTCTCATAGGTGTGATTCTTCTATTCATTCCTGCAATTAATCCTTCACGGATTAGTGGATTAATTGGTAAAAATTTATCTATATTCACCAGTGGATTTTTTTACTCACGGTTGACCCAGAATTTTGGGAGGGCATTTAGTAAGGGTTGGGTTGGGACAATGACTACCCAAGTTTTATTTCTTTCCAGCATGATAGTCTGTATTGGATTTATACTTTGTGCGGTAGGTGGATGCTTATCACCAGGGTGCCTTAAGATGAAAAAGCAAGGTAACATACTTAATGTAGTTGGTACAGTACTAGCTTTAATAGGAGCTTATGGAATACGGTGGGCACAAATTGATATCAAAGGGACCTCCAATCCAGATAAGGTTCAGCCAATGGAAAGCAATGCTCTACTTATTTTTATTGTACTTGCAGTTCTTATTTTGTTGACCTCAATATTCTTATTAATTTTATTACCAAAACCAGATAAGAATGAAAAATACGAAATGGAAACCAAATATAAGTTATTTTTATTAATCATGCCATTTCTTATTCTTTGCTTTGTATTTTCTTATTTACCATTGTTCGGATGGCGCTATGCTTTCTTTGATTATAAAGCAGGTGATTCTTTATCTCTGGATAAATTCGTTGGATTTAAGTGGTTTACATATTTATTTCAAAATAAATCGACTAGAGGAGATATCGTAAGGGTTTTGAGAAATACTCTGGCCATGAGTGGTTTGGGACTTGCAACCAGTTGGTGTGCTATGGCATTTGCTATATTTTTATGTGAGATTAAGAGTCTTCGTCTACGAAGATTTATTCAAACAATTACAACCATTCCAAATTTTATCAGCTGGGTATTAGTATTTGCGGTTGCCTTTTCTATCTTTTCTACAGATGGTTTTCTAAGCTCTATCCTAATTAAGTTAGGCGTTATAGATAATGGCGTGAATTACTTAATGAGTAATAATCATATGTGGTTAAAGATGTTAGCATGGGGAATGTGGAAGGGACTTGGATGGAGTGCGATTATCTATGTTGCCGCGATTTCGGGAATTGATCAGCAACTTTATGAGGCCGCTACCGTAGATGGTGCCGGCAGGTTTCAAAGAATGTGGCATATTACGGTTCCTTCTTTGTTACCAACATTCTTAGTACTACTTATTATGGCGGTTGCAGGTATATTAAGCAATGGTATGGACCAATACTTAGTATTTGAGAATGCATACAACACGGATACTATTACAGTACTTGATTTATATGTATATAAATTAGGTATTAACAATGGTAAGATTCCGCTCGCTACTGTAGTTGGTATGGCAAAATCCATTGTTAGTATTATCTTGTTATTTGGTGCTAATAGGGTATCTAAGATAATTCGTGGAAACAGCATAATATAAGTAATGCGAAAAATTGTACAAAGGAATTTCAATTCACTTTGCAAATATTGTGCCTGCAGCCCAAAGTTTGCAGGCCATGGAAAGGCTGGTAATTAGTATGGCACGACGAACGAAACAGGAAAAGTTAGAAATGAAATTAGAGATAGAGTATGAAAAGAAACATAAAAGAAGATTTAAAATGACTGCAAAAGATTTGATTTTTGAAATCATCAATCATAGTTTCTTTCTTATATTTACTTTAGCATGCATCTTTCCTTTTTACTATATCTTTATCAATACAGTCAGCGATAATGATTTAGTACGAAAAGGTGCGATTAACTTTATACCACAAGGATTTCATATCAAAAACTATCTAGCTCTAGCGAATGTGAATGATTTAATTACTTCATTAACAGTAACCTTATCAAGAACTATAATTGGAACATTATTAATGGTTGTTTCATCTGGGTTTGTTGGATATTTGGTAACAAAGAATGAAATGTGGGGAAGAAAGATTTGGTATCGTTTTATTGTTGTTACAATGTATTTTAATGCAGGATTGATTCCATGGTATATCAATATGTCGATGTTAGGATTAACAAATAACTTTTTAGCCTATATTATCCCGGGAATTGTAGCGCCTTATAATATAATCCTAGTTAAGACATACATAGAATCGATACCTGCAGAGCTTGAGGAAAGTGCCCAGATAGATGGTGCAAGTTATATGACTGTATTTCGTAAGATTATATGGCCGCTTAGTAAACCAATTCTAGCAACGATAGCCATCTTTGGTGCTGTTGGAAACTGGAATTCATTCATGGATTCTCTTATCTTAATGCCGAATGCACCAGAACTTCATACTTTACAGCATAAATTATACTCTTACTTAAATGCAGCTACAAACCTTAAGGGTGTTATGAGCTCCGGTGGGGGTTCAGTTTCTGGTTCTGCTTTAAATAATATACTGAATGCCAAAACAATCAAATATACCATATCTATGGTTACAATCATACCAATTCTTTTGGTTTATCCTTTTATGCAACGATACTTTGAAAAAGGTATTATGCTAGGTGCTGTAAAAGGATAAGAGTTTCATTATCACGTCATTATGATGTGAGAATATAAGATGTTAACATCTCAAAGGTGGTTTTATTTTTGAGGTGTATATATAACATAAATAAGGAGGAATTAAGATGAAACTGAAGAAGATTTTAGCGTTAACACTTGCGTCTGCCATGGCATTTTCCTTAATTGGTTGTGGATCAAAAACGACATCAAATCCAAGTGTTACAGACACTCCAACAGCAACACAAGCACCAAAGAGTACGGATGCTCCAGAAGCAACCGCTACACCAACACCTGAATTGACAGAGGCAGCTGATCTGTCAGACATTATACCAAAAGAAACCCTTACATTAAATGTATATTCACAACTTGCAAATTATGAGGGCATCCAAATTGGATGGTTTGCAAATGTAATTCTTGAAAAATTCAATGTAAAATTAAACATTATCAATGAAGGTGACGGTGTATTTTCGACACGTATGGAATCTGGGGATTTGGGAGATCTCGTTGTATTCGGTAATGATGGAGACCAATACAAGCAAGCAGTAGAAAAGGGAATGCTTTTTGATTGGGAAGACGAAGATCTTGTTAAAAACTATGGACCGTCTATTAATAAGAATATGAGTGCTGCATTAGAAAAAAACAAGATAATCTCAGGCGGAAAGATGTATGGCATCGGACATAACATAGCATTAAATGGTGGCAGCTTTGGTGATTTCGATTACCATCCTGATCTACGTTGGGATTTATATCAACAAATTGGTAGTCCTTCAATTAATACATTAGAGGATTATGTTGGTGTATTAAAGAAAATGAAAGAAGTATGTCCTACCTCGGATTCTGGGACAGAAACCTATGGTGTATCCTTATTTAATGATTGGGATGGCAATATGGCTATGTTCGTAAAGGCAACTGCAACCAACTTCTTTGGTGTTGATGAATTCCATTTCGGATTTTATAACGCAGATGATGGATCATTCCAGGATTGCTTGGCTGACAATGGCTATTATTTAAGATGTTTAAAGTTCTATAATACTTTATTCCAAAATGGTTTACTTGATCCAGACTCTATGACTCAAGGATATTCAGGGTGTATGGAAGATTATCAAGACGGTGGCGCTTTCTTCTGTATCTTTGGTTGGATGGCAGCCCCTCAATATAACACGGATGAACACGTTACAGCTGGAAAGAAAATGCTTCCTGTAGCAGTGAAAGATCAGGACACTTTAGTTTATGGTCTTAATACCAATGGTGGTAACCGTATCTGGTCAATTGGTGCTAACACGAAGTATCCAGAACTTTGTATGGCAATTATTAACTGGTTATGCACTCCAGAAGGTTATCTGACCTCCGAATATGGTCCAAAGGATATATGTTGGGAATACTTGTCAGATGGTTCTGTTGATTTAACCGAGTTTGGCTTACAGTGTCAAATTAATCAAAAAACGACTATGCCTGCTCCATACACTGGATACTGGGAAGATGGACGTCAACAAATCAATAATTTAACTTGGGATAGAAACACAGAAATCCTAGGTGGTGTAAATGGTCAGACATATAACTATTTATATTGGCCACGTTACTTAAATCTTCCAGTTTCTGATGTTGATCAGAGTTGGAGAGATGCTACTAAAGCCGATAGCATTAAAGAGTATTTATCAAAGTTTAATTATTCCGTATCAAAGGCAAATACATATTCTGATAGTGTAAGAAGCGATGAACTTGATACTATATGGAATCAGGTAAAAGAATGTATTAAGAATGGTTCTTGGAAAGCTATATATGCAAAGACAGATGCTGAATTCAATGAGATTGTTAATCAGATGAAAACAGAAGCTTACAATTATGGTTTCCAACAGTGTATCGATTGGAGCGCGAATGAAGCTACTCTTCGTCATGCTGCAGAAAATAAATAAAAGATAAAAACTGTAGCTGCTGCATTTACTGCAGCAGCTACTTTTCGAAGGGAGAACACGATGCAATTCTTTCAAGTTGACAGTCCATTGTATAAATTTTTACAACGTTTATTAGATGTAATAATCTTAAATTTTTGGCTGATTGTCTGTAGTATTCCGATTATAACAGCAGGGGCATCCATTACAGCAGCATACAGTGTTGCATTAAAGATGGCAAGAGAAGAAGAAGGGTATATCACAAAATCATTCTTTCAGGCATTTAAAGAAAACTGGAAGCAAGGAACTGTTTTATGGCTTATTACTATTGTTTGTAGCTATATTATATATCTCGATTTTGAAGTGTATTGCTCGTATGAAGATGGACCAGTATTACTATTAATTATTGGAATTTTAGCCTGTATTGCATTGTTTAGTTCTGTAATTTATGCGTATCCTCAAGCAGCTCGGTATGAGAATACGATAAAGCAATATATTATGAATTCGAGGCAAATTACAATTCGTTTTATCGGCAAAACATTGCTCTTAGTAGTCATAGTTATGATTGAACTATTATTAGCTATTTTTAATTCAGTTACAATATTTTTCGCTATTTTAATTGGTCCGGCAGTGATTATTTATACGATTAGCGGGATTTGTGTTAAGATATTTGAGGAAATTGAAATAAAAGATAGATAACAAATGAAGTTAACAAATGAATAAGAAAAGAGGCATTCCCCATGGTAAAAGCAGTATTCTTTGACTTATTTTTTACACTAATAGTACCAAGCTATCTAGAAGAAAATAATGAATATGATGTTCTTAAGCTTGGTAAAGAAGAATGGGAAAGTTATGCAGAGAACGATGTACTTTATCGAGAACGCGCGTTAGGTATCATAAACGACGAGGTTAGCATAGTAAAAAAAATCTTAGAACTTATGTCATTTGAAGCGACCAAGGAGCAGATTACTGAGATAATTAATCGGCGTGGTGAGAGAATGAAAAGAGCTTTAATGAATGTGGATAAAGAAATAATGGATACTATAAGGTCTTTAAAAGCGTTGGATATTAAGATATGTCTTATTAGTAATGCAGATTGTATGGATTGTAAATATTGGAGTCAATCCCCATTATCAAAGCTATTTGATTATGCTGTGTTTTCTTGCAACGTCGGTATGTTAAAGCCAGAGAGTGGAATTTATAAGTTTGCGCTAAATAGTATTGGAGTTAATCCAGAGGATAGTTTATTTGTTGGAGACGGAGGATCAGATGAGCTATTTGGAGCTAAACGAGTTGGTATGAAAACAGTATTCACCGAATATTTAGATAAAAAAGAAAACAAAAAAAGAAAAGAATTAATGACAGAAGCGGATTATCACATAGATAAATTTAGTTATTTATTAAAGATAATTTTTGCGAAATAGATAAATTAAATAGAAAAAAATAGAATAGAAGTTGAAGGTAAAAACAACCTGATCCAATTTAAAGACTAAATATAAGTATGACTACCGTAACTTAAACTCAAAAATAAGCAATTTTCTTTTCATCATAAGTATGGATAGCTGTATTCTAAAATGAGATAATTTCTATGAAACAAAAGAAGACCCCATAGTTTACGAGGTCTTCTTTTGGGAGATAAAATATAGATATACGATAAAAAAGATAGCTGTTTTGACTTATTATAAACATTGTTTGCTATATTTTCGTTATCACAACATACCTTAACAGTTATATTTCGAGTGATGTTTCCTTAGTTTGAACTAGGAAAAACAACAGTTAAAAGCATCTTAAAGGCTTCTTTTGCATATACAGCGTGTGGCTTTTTAGCTGGCATGATAAGAGTCTCACCAGCATTTAAAATATAAACAGTACCATCAACAGTAAACTGACCAACACCTTCAAGGACAGTTACCATTGCATCACCGCTAGAATCATGCGTACTGATTTCTTCATCTTTGTCAAATCCAAATAAAGTTATGCTTATTGCAGAATTCTGAGCAAGTGTCTTACTCACAATCTGACCTGGTTGGATACTTACCTCATCAGTAAGTTTACATATTTCTTCGTGTGGCAAATTCTTAATATAAACACTCATGGTAGGTTCCTCCTTTACTTTGTTTTAATTGCTCCGACTGGACAATTATCAACTGCATCTAATACATCAGCTTCTAGATCTTTCGATACATCTTCATCAATTGCCTTAGCCAATCCTTCCTCTGTCATATTAAAAACGTTAGGGCAACTATTTGCACAAAGACCACATCCGATACAATCCTCATTAACATAAGCTTTCATAATATTTCCTCCTTGCAATTATTTCCTTTTTATAGTTAATATTATAATATGATTTGTAGAATATTTCTGTTGGAAAAACAACAAAACAAATTATCAGGGAGATGAAACTGGTGACCATGATTTTGTTATTCATTACGACTCAATCAATCGCTGTTTTTTTCGTGCACATCTCGAAAAACTTCTCGATCCATCTGAAATTTAACTCCAAAGTCTATATATACATATAAAAATCCAATAATTTACGAGATTGTAATATGTAAATTTTTGTGGTAAATTAAAAGAAAAATAAATGCTAACTTATAAATACTATAAAAATATATGAACAAGAAATAAAAAAGGTGGTTAGTTACATTTATAGAAATTTGTTTTAAAGGAGGATCCATTGAAAAAGTTTATAATAATCTCTGCAGCTATTATAATATCAGCGTTTATAAGCTATAAATTTTTTTTCCTATTTAGAAATTTTGCATCCACCTTTTCAGAGAATGGGATATCCTATGTTTCCAAGGTGGACAACCAGTCATTCTATACATATGAGTATGGAAAGTGGAATAAATCGTTTATTAAAGGGATAAATATGGGGGCTGCGATGCCAGGAACTTTCCCAGGAGAGTTAGCTATATCAAAAGAGGATTACCTAAGATGGCTAAAACAAATTGCAGCCATGAATGCAGATGTAATAAGAGTATATACCATATTAAAGCCTGAATTCTATGAGGTACTATATGATTACAATAAAAGTGCACTGAAGCCTTTGTATATCTTTCAGGGAGTCTGGTTAGATGAAGTTGATATGGAGGAATTTCAGGATGCGCATAATCCAAAAATAAAGGAAAACTTTAAAAAGGATATAAAAACACTAATCGATATTATACATGGTAACGCAAAGCTCGAGCCAAAGAAAGGGCATGCCAGCGGGGTTTATACAAAGAATATATCTCCTTATGTTATGGGATGGATTTTAGGGATTGAGTGGGCTCCGGAATTTGTATTAAGTACCAATGAAGCTAACCCAAGTATCGGTAGTTTCGACGGAGAATATATATATACAGAAAATGCTTCACCCTTTGAAGTTTTTTTAGCTGAAGTAGGAGATTATGCCATAGAGTATGAAACGATGAATTATAAAATGCAGAGGCCTTTGAGTTTTACAAATTGGGTGACAACAGATACATTAAGACATCCAAATGAACCTCTGGAGAACGAAGATATGGTTGAAGTAAACACAGAACATATCAAGAAGAAAGATTCTTTTAAGCCAGGGCTTTTTGCATCCTATCATATATATCCTTACTATCCGGACTTTATGAACTACCAGCATGATTATGCCGCATATAAGGATAAATCAGGGAAAATAAATACTTATAAAGCATATTTAAATGACTTAAGAAAAGAGCATACCGTACCGGTATTAGTTGCGGAATTTGGGATACCGGCAGCAAGAGGAATGGCGCATAGAAATATTCATATGGGATATAACCAAGGGAATGTGGATGAGAAAAGCCAGGGAGAAATGAATGCTGCTATGCTACAGGATATTTATGAGGAAGGTTATGCTGGAGGAATCGTATTTACATGGCAGGACGAATGGTTTAAAAGAACTTGGAATACTATGGATTTAGATATTCCGGATAGTAGACCCTTCTGGTCGAATCCACAGACCAATGAGCAGGAGTTTGGAGTATTAGCCTTTGATCCTGGAAAGGGTAGCAGTATATGCTATGTCGATGGTGAAATATCTGATTGGAAAGAAGACACTCCATTCATTGATACCAATAACATGAAATTATATGTGAAAAGTGATGAAAAGTATCTATATATTATGGGTGATATTAAGAACTTAGACTTTGAAAAAGACAAGCTTCTCCTTCCAATCGACATTACACCAAACTCCGGGAACCTAAAATACAATGCTTATAATATAGATCTAAAAAGGCCAGCGGACATGGTCATTGCAATCGATAAGAAGTCCGGTTCAAGAGTTGTAGTAGATTCGTATTATGATGTTTTTTACTATACCTATGCAAAGCAATTGGAAATGATGGAACAAAACGCCTCTTATGAAAAAATAGGAAGTGGAAATTTCAATCCAATCTACTTATGTCTTAACAGGCCATTATATTTACCGGAAGACAAGAAAACACTTCCTATAGAAAAATACGAAACAGGTATGCTGTTAGAAGGAAATGCTAATCCAAATCATAAGGAGTATAATTCACTTACAGACTATGCTGTAAAGGGTGATAAGATTGAAATCAGAATCCCATGGCAGCTTTTGAATGTAATGGATCCATCTACAAAAATGATTATGGATGATCTGTATGAGAAGAAAGGAGTTTCTCCTATAAAAATTCAAGGTCTTTATATAGGAGGTATTTTGATTAGGGATAATGCTGTTACAGTAAACAGTAGCATGGATTATTATACCTGGAAGGAATGGGATACGCCAACTTATCATGAAAGATTGAAGCCTTCCTACTATATTTTGAAAAAAGCTTTTAAGTCAATCGGAAATTAACTTGAACCAATGCCACGTAGTGGCTATAAGGTTATGTGCAAGTAGCGTAAGCGGATTACGAATATCCGCTTTGACAAAATCTGAACTTTTTTAGAAGGGGGAACATGGAGCAATATATATATATTTCAATCACATTTTTTTCTCTGATTATATTTCTATTGTATATTTACATTCTGTATGAGAAAATTTCTGAAGCATGCAGAAACAATAAAATAAGAAAACATACTCATAAAATAGAACCTTATATTGATTATATTCTTAATGAAATTAGAGAAGGAAAGGAAACAACTTCAGCAACATTGGAAAATATTAAAGATGCCTGTAATGATAAAACGAAAAGTGAAGTAATCGAAGAAATAATTTTAGATCGTCTCGAAAGTTTTGACAGCACGTATTTACCAAAGCTAACAGAGCTATGTCATGATACCTGTATTGTTGAGCATGAGATAAACAATTTGAAAAGTAGAAATTACTTCAAAAAGGCTTTAGCTGCCAAACGCTTAGGTGAGTTTAGAAGTAAAGAAGCGGTCCAGGCATTGTTAGATGAAATAAACGTAAGAAACAACGATGTGACATATAACATTCTTTTAGCGCTGGCTAAGATAGGGGATGAACCAGCATTTATAAAGGCATTTGAAGGCATTGATGCATCACTAAGCTTAAGTGAAAGAAGTTTAATAGAAATAGTCGACAGCTTTGAAGGTGACAAAAATAATATTTATAAGCATATGATAAATGGGAGTAATAGCTACATTACGGTGGTATTCATTAAGTCAGCAGGAAATTCTAAAAATATATCACTTAGCAAAGATATATCAAAATATTTGTTAAGCGAAAACAAGGAACTTAGGATTGCTGCTGTAAAAGCTATGGGCAACATAGGTGATGAAGAATATTTAGATGATATCATAAAGCTTTTAAAGGATTGTGAATGGGAAGTAAGAGCACTGTCTGCAAAAGCCCTTAGCAACTTTACCGATCATAAAATATTAATTCCTCTTAAGAACGCCCTTTCAGATAGAGAGTGGCATGTAAGGTATAATGCAGCAACAACTATACTGAATCATAAAGACGGAATGAGTGTTGTATCTTCTGTATTTGAGGGAGATGATGAATTTGCCAAGGATATAATTATTTCGGCTATAGAACACTCCGCTGAGAATAAAAACTATTTACATGAAAGTTTTAAAAATTTGGCTGAGAGAAAGTCTGCCATCATGCGAGGTGTTGTATGAGCTCAGAATTCATTAAACAGATAGTCACAGGCTTTAATTATATTGTATTTTATTATGTACTGGCTATTAATACTATCTATTTTATGCAGTTAATTATGTCTGCTTTTGGCCTATATGATTATATTCGGAAAATGCATTACTCCGACTATAAAAAATATACTACTTCCGTAAACATGATTCCTATTTCGGTATTGGTACCTGCCTATAATGAGGAAAATACAATAGTAGATAATATAAAATCTTTATTGGCGTTAAACTACCCATCCTTTGAAGTGATCGTTATTAATGATGGTTCTCAAGACAATACCTTTCATAAAATAGTAGAAGCTTACAATTTAAAGGAAATCAGTCAGCCTGTAAGGCATTTGATAAAAACAAAAAGTGTGAAAGGAATTTATAAAAATCTCGATATACCAAATCTTATTTTGGTTGACAAGGAAAATGGCGGTAAAGCAGATGCGCTCAATGTTGGAATAAATATATCAAAGTATCCTGTATTTACTACGATTGACGCTGACTCAATACTTGAAAGTGATTCCTTAGTCAGAGTAATCATGCCTTTCATTGAGGACCATTTAACAGTGGCTGTCGGTGGGATTGTCAGAATTGCAAACGGCAGTAAAATCAAGGACGGAAAAGTAGAGGCAATCGGACTGCCTAAAAGTAATTTGGCGATGTTCCAGATTGTGGAGTATTTAAGAGCCTTTCTTACAGGCCGATTGGCATGGAGTCGACTGGGATGTCTGCTTATTATTTCAGGTGCCTTTGGAGCTTTCCAAAAGGAGGCTGTAGTAAAGGCAGGAGGATATGCAAGTAATACGATTGGCGAGGACATGGAATTGGTGGTTAAGATACACAAAACCATGAGAAAAAGCAAATCAAAATATAAAATTAAATTCATACCTGACCCTGTTTGCTGGACACAGGCACCTGAGAAAATTAAAGATCTACGCGGACAAAGAAGAAGATGGCAAATAGGATTAATGGATAGCTTATTTAAGAACAAAGAGTTACTTTTAAATCCTCGGTATGGGATTGTTGGTATGTTTGGGATCCCATTTTTTTGGATTTTTGAAATGTTGGGCCCAATAATTGAAACGTTAGGCTATATTATTATTCCGCTATCCTACGTATTCGGATTGTTAAATACTAAATATTTTGTACTATTTTTAATAGCATCAATACTTTACGGTGTCGTACTGTCTATAGGTGCGATATTGTTGGAAGAATATACCTTTAGCAAATATCCATCGGTTAAGCAGCTATTTAAGCTTTCCTGGTACGGAATTTTGGAGAACTTTGGGTATAGACAGATGACAACTATTTTTAGAATGGATGCAATCATAAGATTTAAAAAGTTCAAAAACGATTGGGGAAACATTAAAAGAGAAAGCTTTAGCGCTAATAAAGAGGAAAATAACAAGTCAATTATATAACGTAAGGAAAAGAAAACATGCAGGCAAGCATTTGGAATGTGATTAACATTCTAAATGCTTGCCTGCATGTTCCTTTTTTGTCCTAATAATAAATCTGACGATTTCCACTTATGGTGTCATTAATGGAATGCTTTAGCCAGTCCACTGCTTTTTCAGTATTCCGCTCAGCAATGTAGTCGCATAGGATTTCGGTATTTTTATAAAGCACTTCTAATCCATAGAGACGTATAAAACGTTCCCACAAAAATAACACAGGAATCTTAAATGAAGAAAAGATTAACGGCATTAAGGTATTACCAGAGAGATAAGCTAGCTCATGTTGAAAATGAAAGGCGATTTCGCTTGCAGCTTCTGGTGACATTGCTTCACCTAACTGCTTTACATAATCTTTCAATTTTAAGATTTCTTCTTCTGTAATCTTTGGAATGCAGTGTTCTACTGCCATTGTGTCTAAAGCAATTCTTAGTTCTAAAATGGAACGAACTTCCCCATCACGTAAGACTCCTCCATTATAATTCAAAATAGAAGTTAACGTTTCAAGTGTACCATTTCGACGATAGTCAGCCACAAAAGTACCTACTCTAGGTTTTATAGTTAAAAATCCTTTACGACCAAGTTCAGCAATACCTGCGTTAACTACCGCACGGCTGACCTGCATCGATTGTGCTAAATCTCTTTCTGGCGGAAGTTTTTCACCAACAGGCAATTTTCCGGATAATATCATAGTCTCAAGTTCATGTATAAATAATTCTTTTAATGAGGGCGCACTAAGTTTTGAAAATTCCATAGGAGTTTTTTCCTTTCATGTAGTTTTTAAATTCCATACTCACAGATTGGCTGTGGTTCAACCACATACCATACCTTATTATATAGAAAATAAAGGGAAATTACAAGTGCATATTATATAAAACACTTCGGAAATACAGATTAATTTAGGTAAATATTGACTATAAAACGCTAATATGTTAAGATTTTATCAAAACATTGATACTGTGGTATGACCAGAGAGAATGAGGGGATAGGGGATGGTCCAATCAGTTACAATGTAAATTTAAATTGCGTATAAAGCAAAGGAGGAAGTAAAAGTGTTTACGTTCAATTATGGAAGTGGGGCAACAGTATTATCGGTGTGGCTCGTCTGGATTCTAGTATTTGCGTTGTTATTTGCACTGAATGAATTTACCAGAAGATCCACAGTGGGAGGGTTTGTCTGTTTCATCGTTATGCCAGTTGTTTTATCGGTTTTATGGTTTACTGTATTAAGTGATACTACATATACAGACTGGTTCCATTTAGCCAAGGTATATTCTGCAACAGCAGGTTGTATCGGTTTTTGGTGCATTCGTAATTTACATGGAACGAACAAAAAGACAGGTAAGGAATGGAGATTGGCAAACAATCGTATTGCGTTATGTTTTCCACCGTTAATCTTAGCAATTAATATTTTAGAAGCAGTGGTAAGAGATATTGAAATTGGTCTTCAGTATTCGAAAGGTGGTATTTTAGCGGATGGTTCAATGTATGTTCTGGGTGGACCTTGGAACTTTATGAATGCGGCAGCAGGTATTCTAAATATCATAACAATCACTGGATGGGTTGGTATCTGTATTCGTAAGAAAACAAAGTCCGACTCTAGCAGGGATATGTTATGGCCAGACATGATGTGGTTTTGGATTATCGCCTATGATTTATGGAACTTTGCTTACACTTATAATTGTTTGCCAGGGCACGCATGGTATTGCGGATTTGCATTATTATTAGCGCCAACCGTATGTGCATTCACCCTGGGAAAGGGTGCATGGTTACAGCACCGAGCTCATACTCTAGCATTATGGTGTATGTTTGCCCAGACAGTTCCAGCATTTATCGATAAAGGTAGATTTGCAGTATCTTCGACCTACAATAAGGGAGCGTTGTTTATTTGGAGTTTTGCAGCATTAGCTGTCAACATTGCGGTTGTAATCTTTATGATTTATCGCGCAAGTAAGACCAAGAGAAATCCATACAAACAAGAATTATATGTTGATATGAAGAAATTTAAGGAAGTGAAAGTGTTAGCTGATCCATCAACAATAAACCAAGCATAAATATTGGAGATAGAGAGAGCTATTGCAAAGCATACTTAGATAAAATCGGAGTAAGAAATTGTATATTTAGTTAGAACCTATTTAAAACCGTCTAAGTGGTAGGAGATTGAAACTAATCCACAGCATCTTAAACAGTATAGCTTATATCAAGAAAAAGGTATAGAAAAGCTATGACTATATCGAGGAGAAAGAGAAATTATAATAAAGTAAACTTAAAAACTTTGAGAAATCCATACTTAGCAAGTTTGTGAATGCGCTGCAGCCACAAGCTTGCTATACATAAAAAGCAGCGCAGAAATGAGGTAACTTATGAAAGAATTCAAGATACTTGAGATTAAGCAAAGCGTGTTTGAAGATAATAACAAGGATGCAAATCTTCTTCGTGAGGAATTAAAGCAAAACGGAGTGTTTTTACTTAATTTAATGTCTTCACCGGGAGCAGGTAAGACTAGTACTTTAAAAAAGACAATTGCTCTGTTAAAAGAGGAGATGACCATTGGAGTTATGGAGGCAGACATTGACTCTGATGTCGATGCAAAAACAATAGCTGAAACAGGTGTTAAGGTAATTCAATTACATACTGGTGGAATGTGCCACCTTGATGCAGATATGACAAGACAGGGACTTCTCGGACTTGATGCTTCAGGAGTAGACCTAGCTATCTTAGAAAATGTAGGAAACTTAGTCTGTCCTGCAGAATTTGATACAGGTTCTAGTAAGAATGCTATGATTCTTAGTATTCCAGAAGGGGATGATAAACCTCTGAAATACCCATTGATGTTCTCGATTGTGGATGTTCTATTAATTAATAAAATGGATGTATTGGAACATTTTGATTTTAATTTGGAAGCCTGCATAGAACGTGTGAGAAAAATAAACCCAGACATTAAGATTATTCCAATATCAGCTAGAACTGGTGAAGGAATTGAAGTTTTCGCGGATTGGTTACGAACAGAAGTTAAGAAATGGAAGGAATAAAGTGAAAAAGTTTTTCAACCTGCGCAAAGAACGTGTACAGGAATAGGAGCAAACATAAATTCTATTTGGAGGAATCGTATGGTAAAAGAAAAAGTTCTAGACCTTGCCAATCATATCAGTAGAAAAAAACGTGGTTCTAAAAATGAAGTTAAAGCAACCGATCCAGAATATAGAATACTAGAGCCTGTTGTTACAGATGATATGGCTGATGTAGCTTTATGTATGGAGATAAGAAAAAAAGCAACAGCGAAAGAACTTGCCTTAAAGTGTGGTAAAAGCGAAGAAGAAACCGCGAAATTATTGTGGGAATTAGCATTAGCAGGTGTATTGTTCGTTAACAATATCGATGGAGTGGATCATTATTGGTATGATACCTGGGTTCCTGGTATTATGGAAATGATGGTGAATAACAAAGAAAATGTGGCGAAATATCCACAGATAGCAGAGAGCTTTGAAGCATATGGTAGAGTGCGTGGCCCTAAAACAGCAGGTAGTTTCCCTGTGGGTGTTGGGCTAATGCGTGTTATTCCAATCGAAACAGCAATACAGGGCGAAACAAGAAGAGCTTCTTATGAAGAAGTGTCAAAATATCTGAACGATAATGATATCTTTTCAGTTTCTGACTGCTCCTGTCGTACTGCAAGAGAAATCATGGGCGAAGGGTGTGGACATCTGAAAGAAGATATGTGCATTCAGATGGGGCATGCTGCAGAGTATTACATTCGTACCGGAAGAGGAAAGCAAATCACAAGAGAAGAAGCCTTTGAGATTATCAAGCGTGCAGAAGAAAATGGCTTAATGCACCAGATTCCAAACTTAGATGGTTCTGGAAAAACGCATGCGATATGCAATTGTTGTGGTTGTTCCTGCTTATCTTTAAGATCAGCGGAAATGTTTATTAATGCAGATATGGTTCGTTCCAACTATGTTTCTCATGTAGACAAAGATAAATGCGTAGCTTGTGGTGAGTGTGTACAGCATTGTCCGGTGAATGCTTTACAGCTAGGACAGAAACTGTGCGGTAAGACACCAGTAGTAGATAAAATAGTTCGTAAGGATACTCCAAGAGATACCGAATGGGGACCAGATAAATGGAATGCAGACTACCGTATTAACCGAAAGAATGTTGTTGATACAGGTACTAGCCCATGTAAAACGGAATGTCCAGCACATATTTCAATTCAAGGATACATAAAACTTGCTTCTCAGGGAAAATTCCGCGAAGCATTAGAACTTATAAAGCATGAGAATCCATTTCCTGCGGTATGCGGTAGAATCTGTCCAAGAAGATGTGAATCTGCTTGTACCAGAGGGGATATCGACGAACCAATCGCAATCGATGATATTAAAAAATTCATTGCAGAGCAGGATTTAAAAGAAGAGAATCGCTATGTACCAAAGAAAAAACACGAGTATGGTAAGAAGATTGCAGTTATTGGAGCAGGACCATCTGGGTTATCCTGTGCATTTTATTTAGCATTAGACGGATATCAGGTAACAGTATTTGAAAAACAAGAAGTATTAGGTGGTATGTTAACTCTAGGTATACCCGCGTTTCGCCTAGAAAAAGAAGTAATCGAAGCAGAGATTGAGGTAATAAAAGAACTTGGAGTAGAATTTAAGACAGGGATAGAAATAGGACGTGACATTACTATTTCGGAATTAAGAAAACAAGGGTACGTTGCTTTCTATGTTGCTATTGGTGCACAGTCTGGCAGGAAGCTAGGTATGGAAGGAGAAGATGCGGAAGAAGTAATTACCGGAATTGATTTCTTAAGGGAAGTAAACTTAAAAGTGAATAAGAATTTAAGTGGGAAAGTCATTGTAATCGGTGGCGGAAATGTCGCGATTGATGTGGCAAGGACAGCGGCTAGAGTTGGAGCTGAGAAAACTAAGCTGTACTGTCTTGAAAGTAGAGAAGAGATGCCAGCATTAGAGGAAGAAGTAGAAGAGGCTCTCCATGAGCAGATAGAGATCCATAATTCTTGGGGACCGAAACGTATTGTTCTGGAGGATGGGCATGTTGCGGGTGTTGAATTCAAACGTTGCCTCTCCGTATTTGATCAAGAACATCGTTTCCATCCAGTATACGATGAAGAAAAAACTATCGTAGTTCCTGCGGCTTATGTTCTTCTTTCTGTTGGTCAGGCAATGGATTATGGCATGCTACTTTCTGGTACAAACGTTGAACTTAATCAGAATAAGACTATAAAAGCAGATTCTACAACGCTACAAACTAATGAAAAAGATATTTTTGTTGGAGGTGACGTTTATACCGGTCCTAGATTTGCAATTGATGCAATTGCTGCGGGAAAAGAAGGAGCTATTTCTATCCATCGATATGTACAGCCGGGTCAAAGCTTAATTATTGGTCGTGACCGAAAGGAATATCATTCCTTTGATAAATCCAATGCGATTACGGAAGGATATGATACCACACCTCGCCAAAAGGCATATGAGTATAAAGCTGTTTCTTCCTTTAAGGATTCCAGAGGCGTATTTACAGAAGAACAGCTAAGAATGGAAACGAAACGCTGTCTTGGTTGCGGTGCAACAGTCGTGGATGAATTCCTATGTGTTGGTTGTGGCCAATGTACAACAAAGTGTATGTTTGACGCAATTTCTCTCGTTCGAACTTATGATGGAAAAGGTGTTGCTTTCGAAGATATCAAACCAGTAGTCGTAAAGCAGATTCTAAAGAGAAAAGGAAAGATTATGGTTAAGAATGTTAAGAAAGCACTGACAAGGAATTAATGTAACAGGATCAATGCCATCTAAATAAGAAAAAAATAGATAAAAAGTTTGAGTCTTAATAATCCTAGGCACAAACTTCGGATGCGTAAAAGATGCGCAGGATTGAGGAGAAAGATGCATGAACTAGGAGTAGTTATCGAAGTAGTAAAAACAGTGGAACGGGTTGCGGTGGAACAGGATCTTACCAAAATTGATACTGTGGTATTACAAATTGGAGAATTGTCGTCTATGATACCAAAATATGTAGAGCAATGTTATCCAGCAGCGGTAGATGGAACTATCTTAGAGAACACGAAACTTGAGATTGAGATTCTACCGGGAAATGCTCTTTGTAAAGACTGTAAAAAAGTGTTCCGGCTGTTAGAACATCATCATCAATGCCCAACTTGCAATACTAGAAACTGGGATTTACTCAGTGGTAGGGAGTTCTTTATTAAAGAAATGGTAGCTTACTAGGCTTTGATTATGATGTAGAGATATAATAATAGCTTCATCTACAATCAGACATAGGAAAAAAACCGTAGAATCACTTGCCAAGAAGACAAATGATTTTACGGTTTTTCTTTTCAATTAACCCTATTTATTAACTGTTACTTATTTCTCTGTCTGTTTGAATACAAAGCCTGCTGCCAACTTAACTAACCAGAACACCAGCACGCTGAACGCTGCGCCTAGAAGTAGAACCATGATGCCTGTCACCTTCAGTGTAGAAAAATCAAATATACGTGGTAATCTTAGTATCGCAAACGTAAAGAGTACAGAAAGTGATACCACCAGCCAGAACCGGAAACGGTCGAGAGGGAATGAGATAAACAACAGGCCAAACAGCGCGCAACCACCTGTCAATATGACACTAATCGTTGAAATCTGTTGGTTGGATAGTAAGAAATAACCTGACAGAATATGCACGAACACCACGGCAAAAAAGATGGTCACGCCACCGGGAAGAGCCTTGTACAGGACGTTTCTAATAAATCGACCTGACACCCGCTGTTTGTCCGGTCGAAATGCGAGCAGAAACGAGGGAATGCCGATGGTAATGGGGCTGATCAGTGAAAGTTGAATTGGCGAAAATGGAAATGGAGCGGGTGAAAACAGGAACGCCAACAGTAGTAGGGTTGAATAAATGGTCTTAGTCAGGAAAAGTGAGGCGGTACGCTGTATGTTGTTGATGGAGGAACGCCCTTCTTCGATGATAGCAGGAATCGCCTTAAATGAGGAATCCAGTAATACCATATCCGCTACTGTGCGGGCTGCGTCAGTTCCCTTGGCAACCGCGATGGAGCAGTCTGACTCCTTCATGGCGAGAACATCATTCACGCCATCGCCGGTCATCGCCACCACATGTCCGCGGCTACGCATGGCCTGGATTAACAATTGCTTCTGAACCGGTGTCGTACGCCCGAAAACAACATAATCATCGCAG
Organism: Lachnoclostridium sp.; assembly: GCF_031997925.1. Classification (NCBI taxonomy): domain Bacteria; kingdom Bacillati; phylum Bacillota; class Clostridia; order Lachnospirales; family Lachnospiraceae; genus Lachnoclostridium; species Lachnoclostridium sp. Next base: position 28,604 of record NZ_DAMADT010000032.1, read on the forward strand.
ATATCTTTGATTTCGTTATCGTCATTCAAATCGGACAGGTCGATCGTTTTTTCAAAATTCTCCACTCCTACTGCCTGTGCAATGTGCGAAACTGTGACAGGGTTATCACCGGAGATGATCCGTACCGAAACGCCCTGCTCCTTCAGATAAGAGATGGTTTCCTTAGCATTCTTTCGGATGGTATCGCTGAGTAGAAGCAAGCAAACCGTGGTCCGATTGGGCATATCATCAAGTTCCTCGGATAAACTGCTGCTTTCTGCGAGGCAAAGCACGCGGAACCGCTTAGCAAGCTCCCCCGCTTTTGCGAGTAGTCCGGGCTGTCGTTCGGTAATAATGCGCTCTGGAGCTCCAAGTACATATGCTCCGGTACCTTCGAAAAATGCGCCGCACCACTTCTTCTTGCTAGAAAAAGGAACCGTACGAGACGGAGGGGTAATTTCGGTTCCGGCGCAGTAGGTTTTAATCGCGGACATTGTTTCGTTTTCGTCCATCGCAACGCTGAGACTGGAAAGTGCACTTAGAACCTTCGCTTCGTCTGGACCAAAATAAAAAATGTCCTCCAAGATCATACTGCCCTCGGTCAGCGTACCGGTCTTATCCAGGCAGATAACGTCGGCGCGGGCAAGCATCTCAATACTGTATAGTTCGTTGACCAAAACGCGTTTGCGGGCGAGCTTAACCACAATAACAGCGAAAACAGTGCTGGTAAGTAGAATCAGTCCACTCGGAATCATGCCGATGATCGCGGCAACCGTCCTTTTGGTCGCCTCGGCGACATTGTACTGGAGGTTTGCTATCTGGCTTTTATAGAACAAAAGCCCAAAGGGTATGATAACCACCGATATGACTTTTATGATCTTCTGAAGACCTTTTACAATCTCAGATTTGCGGGACTTGACCTTTTTTGCACCTGCAGTAATTTCATAGACTGCGTTATCTTTGCCCACTGCGACCGCGATGGCTATACAGTTTCCTGAGGAAATAAAGCTCCCGCTGTAGAGCATGTCTCCAGTTTCCTTGTATACGGGCTCGCTTTCACCGGTCAACAATGCCTCATTGACCTCACAGCCACCCTCCAGAATCAGGCTATCGGTGACAACTTGTCTTCCAGAATTGTAGCTCAAAATATCGTCCAGAACCACCTGATCGCCAGGGATAACTTCCTTCTTTCCATTACGTAAAACCAGCGCGGTGGCGGATGTGAGGATTGAGAGTTTGTCTGTAGCATGCTTGGCGCGCAGCTCCTGAAAAAGGTCGATTATTACGTTGGTGAGCATAATACCTACAAACAGGATATGCTTGTACTCTCCAACATAAATGAGCGCCCCAGCAAGGAACAGGATGATGAAATTGAACAAGGAAAACGTACTGTCACATATAATTAGCCATATACTCTTGGTTGACGGGGTCGCGTTAATGTTGATTCTTCCCTGGGAGATGCGCTCACGCACCTGTGCGCTTGACAGACCGATCTTTGGGTCAGGATTGAATCGCTGTATATCGTCATAATGCTTGTGTTTCAAGCGAAGCTTTTTGATAGGTTTGGGGTACTCAGGCATAAAAACTCCATTCTGCCGGGCTAGCAATATAATTGGAATGAAAGTGGATGCTGCTAACACAGCTTTTTTTGTTGTAAATTAAATTCAGCTATTTCTAAAGCTGTATCTATTTTCTGAACTTTCTTTGGTTTTTTATAAATTTTAAATAAGCTTACTGCCTAGATTTTAAAAGAGCTTTCGTCAATATGTCTTTTTTGTACCTTGGCACTGCTTATAATAAGATATTTTAATTTATTATTAATTGAAAGTCCATCTATAATTTGTTAAGATGAGCATGTACAGAATTCGGTCTATTTGATACTGCAAAACGTGGATATTACTTTTATCCTAAACCGATGTTAGTAGTTGACATAAATAAATCGATGTTAACCTATCGTTTATCATACCTTTGACTTTTGTTATGCTCTGTTTTTCTTCTTTAACAGTATTCCCAGACAGGAGATTAATAACAATTTATCGATGGAAGCATTGTATGATTACATAGGAAGATTTAAAAAGTTACTATCCCATCAGGAGTGAAGTGCTGACTTTTTAATTTCTTCAACATAATGTTATTTGGTAAGATGGGTTTGGCCATGTACCGAATGCATACGAAACTCCTGAGAGGTTGCTTCAAACTTTCAGAAAATGCTAAAGTTAAAATAATAAAAAACGGAGGATTACACTATTGAAAATGCAAAAAAATAAAATACCAAAAAGAAAAAAACTAGAAAGACAAATTTTATTTCGATTTATGCTAGTTATGACCACTTTATTTCTAATAATAGGTATCTGGGCTACCTCATATACTTTTAAGCATGTAACAAATTTAGCAAATTCAGTATTTGATTCTGTTATTACAGGATTAACTGGAAATATAGATCAATTTGAATTAAAAAATCTAATGGAAGATGACAGCAAAGAATCGGAAGCTTTAGACACGTTAAAAACAGAAATAGGAAAATACAGTGAAAACATCAGTTTGATTTCTGATTGCATCGCATTAATCACAAAAGATAATGGGGACTTTGTGTATTTATATGGCTTAGAAGATGGAGTAGAGTATTCCAAGGGTGATAAATTAACCTCTGTAGAAAGTGAATTAGTTGATGCCTATGAAACAGGAGAGATACATAATACAACATTAACTGTAGAATATTTGTGGCATAGAAAACCCATTGATTTTTACTTCCCTATTACAACTGAAAACGATAGATTTGTAATACATACTACAATAAAGACAGATTTGATTACAGTACTGATTTTATCAGTTTTAGGTGTTTTTGCAGTACTTCTCATCTTAATTCTATTAGCGGTTTATATAATTGTAAGAATCGTGCTGAAATCAGAAATGAAAATAATAGGGACTTTGGTAGAAAAAGTGGACGATATTTCAAATCTGGAGGGAGACTTAACCAAACGTATCCACATTAAGAGTAATAATGAAATCGGATTACTGGCAGAGCATATTAATAAATTGTTGGATACTGTCCATAATTTAGTGACAACTATCAAAGAATCATCCGACTACTTAATGATTACAACAAAATCCTTCCAAGAAATGATGGAAAAGACAGCAGCAAAAACAGATGGGATTCAAACCGCTGTAGGAAAAAGCGAAGATGCAATTGGAATTCGTACAGAAGCAACACAAAAAGTAAATCATATGGTAGCGCAAATCAATGACTCCATCAATCAAGCAGCCTGCCGTACGGAGCAAGCAACGGAAGAAGCGATAAAGACTTCAAATGCTGCAAATGTAGGATTTCATGTAATGAAAGATATGAAGCAGCAAATGCAGCATACGATGGAGCAGGTATCCGATACTGGAAACAAAGTAGAACATTTAAAAATAGCCTCACAGCAAATCAGCTCTATTGTTCTAAGTATCCGAGCAATTGCAAAGCAGACAAACTTAATCGCTTTAAATGCTTCTATTGAGGCTGCCAGAGCAGGAGAATATGGTAAGGGCTTTTTAGTAGTGGCAGATGAAGTTCGAAAACTTGCGGAAGAGTCTTCCATACAGGTAACTTCAATAGAATCTTTGATTCAAGGTATTCAGGAGAGGATTTATGAAACCGAAGAATCTATGCAGCAGACATTGCATACTATTGATGACGAAAGTAAGATGGTAAGTTCTGTGGAGCAACATTTTTCAGAAATTGCAGAGTCTATTACTTCAGTATCTGATATGGTTCAAGAGGTATCTGGCGAGACCCAGGAAATATCCGCATCAATAGATAATGTAAACAGTGAAATGAGTTCCTTAAATATCTCTTTTACTCAAAGCGATACAGTAATTGCTCAGATGATTGATAATATTGAAGAACAAAATACGGATGTACAAGGTTTAGCAGAACAAGTGGAGAAGCTTAACCTAATTGCCGGTCAATTAAATCACATGATTAGTAAAATAAAATTATAAAAAATTTGTATGGCTATGAAACGAGCGAAAGCACTAGAATGCTTTCGCTCGCTCTATATTATGAACATTCTAAAGTAAGGGCAAAGCCTTACTGTATAGGCTTAGGAGAAAGTTATAAATGTTGCTTAAAAATGAATAGTACCTTCACTTGTACGAACTTTACATTGACAACAATTATCTGTTGTTCCACACTCGGAAGTTTCGAAAGGAGTACATTCAGGAATACGAGCAAGGCTTGTGTTATCTTCACAACGATTACGAAGTTCTGGTAATGGATGTGGAGAAGTTTGGAAACGATAATCCTTTCCTTTACAATTGATACGTGCATCGATGACATTATGACTTGGCACACAGCAAACGTCATGATTCACAATATCTTGATATCGGAAGAAAGGAGCACAAGGATCTAAGCACCCAAGTGGTACTATGCTGGAGCAACTCTGGGTATTACCTGTGGTGGTTTCAATAATAGCACGAACATAGTCAATGTTTGGACGAAGACATACGATTTGAGGGAAGGTTCCACAAGGGATAACTTCTTGCCAATCCTTACCTTCATATTTGCAAAGAAGGTCTTTTGCTTTATGCAAATGCGCAATTTCATAACATAGGAATTCTTCCCAGATACTACGAATGCAAGGATCGGTCTCTGTAAGGAGATTAGAATAGTAAAGATAGCACTCTGTATATTCATGTAGCAATAAATCTTCCAGCCAAGTTGCAGTTGTATCTTTTAAACTTTCATATTGGCTGACATGTTGTTCTTCTATTAATCCGATTTCTTGATAGAGTCTGCGACCTAAATCCGATTTGTCATATAGAGGTGCTACATTCATATAGTAATTCATTGTTTGCTGTTCAGCAGCAGTAATGATACCAATGTTTAATTTTGTTAGAATATCTGCTTCTTTATTACATACATCTGGGAAGATGCTGTCTATTGGATGACGATGTTCAGAGATGGTTGGTCTAGCAGGCATTATCTCAGTATATCCACCGACTAATTTTTCTGGACAAATCCCATATTCCATATCTAATAAATTCGAATACCGGAAGAGGTGGTCAAAATCTTCTAGTAATGCAAAGTTTAGAGCATTTCTCACTGTACAGTCTGGTTCTTGTTTGGCTAATACAGAGGTCAAATCAACGGCTAATTGCTCGTAAGTGATGGTATGCTCTAAGATACTTTCATCCCTAGGTTTTAAGCAACTAATGAGTTTTTGTTGTTGCTGCTCCACACGGCGGAGGATAGCCAATTCTCTTCTTAAATCATTACAAGGACAGTGTCTCGAAAAATTTCTAGAAAACCATTGTGCTTCAAATTCTGTACCATTCATTAGAACGATACGTGTCTTTGTATAAGCATCTGTTTCCTCCTTATTGTAAGGACATGGGTTAATCGCACGCCAATCCATAAAGGTTTTTTCTATCGGTATTGGTTTTTCGTCAAATGGGTTAAAATTTTGCATGATATTCCTAAGGTTATTATTATCCTTATTACTATATGATTTTAGGATTTAATAGTGACAATATATGAGGATAAACCTAGTAAAAAGTAAAAATTTTGTAAGATTATTGCTGTTAGATCCATTCAATGTTACAATAGTTGAGTAGACATAAGAGGAGGATAGAGTAATTAAGTTATGAGAATAATTATATCACCAGCGAAAAAAATGGTGGAAAATATAGAAGCGTTACCTGTATGTGGAGAACCTAGTTACCTTGAACATACAGATCAATTATTGACTTATTTAAAAAGTTTAAATTACGAGGAAGCAAAAGAGCTGTGGAATTGCAACGATCAGTTAGCTACCATGAATTTTGATAGAATCACTAACATGAACTTAAAAACAAATTTGACTCCTGCCATTTTATCGTATCAAGGATTACAATATCAATACATGGCACCAGAAGTTTTAGAAAAAGATCAATTGGAGTATATACAGGAGCATTTATTTATCTTATCAGGATTTTATGGTATACTAAAGCCGCTTGATGGTGTGACTGCTTACCGTTTGGAAATGCAGGCAAAAGTAAATTTATCTGATAAAAAGGATTTATATGAATTCTGGGGAAGTTTATTGTACGATAAGCTTTGTAAGGAAACTAATTTGATTTTAAATTTAGCGTCAAAAGAATATAGCAAATGCATTGAGCGTTATGCTGCAGAAGATGTGAAACTAGTAACTTGTGTATTCGGAGAGCGAAAGGGCGAGAAAGTAATAGAAAAAGGGACTTACGCCAAGATGGCCAGAGGAGAAATGGTACGTTATATGGCGGAACATAAGATATCTACGATATCTGAAGTAAAAAAGTTTGATCGATTGGATTTTTCCTATGATGAAAATCTATCGGATGAAACGAAATTAGTATTTGTGAAAGGAGAATCTAATGTTAGAGATAGGAAGTAAAGCACCAGAATTTACATTAAACAATCAAGAGGGAGTAGAAGTATCGTTAAAGGATTTTTTAGGGAGGAAAGTTATTCTTTATTTTTATCCTAAGGACAATACTCCAGGCTGTACATCGCAAGCTTGTGGATATGCAACATTATATCCCGATTTTATGGAGAAGGGTGCTGTTGTAATTGGGGTTAGTAAGGATACAGTACAATCTCACAAAAAATTTGCAGAGAAATATAATCTTCCATTTCAGCTTTTATCGGATACCGAGCTTAACGTTATAAAAGCCTATGATGTTTGGCAAGAGAAAAATATGTATGGTAAAAAGACAATGGGTGTTGTTAGAACAACTTATTTAATTGATGAAAATGGATTTATAACAGGAGCTTCAGGAAAAGTAAATGCTGCTAAAAATCCAGAGGAAACACTTAAATTAATATAAATGAAGTATTGATCCACCTAAGTTAGGAAGCTGGATTTTGAAATACTTTGGATGTTTTACTTAAAAAAGAAGAAAAAGAATAACTATATATTTCAGCAATGAAGTTTTAATAAGAGAAGGGAACTTTTCTTTGTCAAAACTTCATTGCTGTTTTTTTGTCATGAAACCTATATGCTTCGAGTAAAATGTGAGCTTTAGTAAATAATAAAAATGAATTCATTTTTAGATATCAAATTTATTGGTGTTTAATAAGAATCTTATCCTTATTTTACGCAGAATTATAAAGTAAAACAATATTAGAGGAGTAAAAATAATGAAAGACAAAGCATTTGGTGTATTACAAAGAGTAGGACGTTCCTTTATGCTACCGATTGCAGTTTTGCCGGTTGCCGGACTTTTGCTTGGTTTAGGTAGTTCCTTTACAAATGAAACTACACTAGCAACCTATAATCTGTTAGGGATAATGGGGCCTGGAACGGTTATATACAATATCTTAACCATCATGAGCAAATGTGGTAGTGTTATATTTGACAACTTACCACTAATATTTGCAGTTGGTGTAGCTATTGGTATGGCTAAGAAAGAGAAAGAGGTAGCTGCGTTATCTGCTATGATTGCATTTTTCGTTATGCATTCCGCAATCAGTGGTATGATTTCAATTTACGGCGGTGCAGAAGCCTTTATTAGCGGTGCTACTGGTACTGTTTTGGGTATGACATCATTACAAATGGGTGCCTTTGGAGGCATCATCGTTGGCCTTGGTGTTGCAGCATTGCATAACCGATTCTATAAAATTGAACTGCCGGCAGCATTTGCATTTTTCCAGGGGACTAGATTTATACCAATTATTAGTACCGTAGTTTTTACTTTTGTAGGAATTCTTATGTTTTATGTATGGCAGCCGGTACAGATAGGTATCAATGAATTAGGCTTTTTAGTGCAAAGTACAGGTGTCATCGGAACTTTCTTCTTTGGCTTGATTAAGAGATTACTGATACCATTTGGTCTTCATCATGTATTTTATTTACCATTCTGGCAGACAGCAATTGGTGGAACAATGGAGATTGCTGGACAAACAATTGTAGGCGCTCAGAATATTTTCTTTGCTCAGCTAGCTGATCCATCAACAGTACATTTTTCTACTTTAGCAACCAGATTTTTCAGTGGTGAATTTATTATTTATATTTTTGGATTTCCAGGAGCAGCATTGGCTATGTACCGCTGTGCTCGTCCAGAGAAGAAAAAAGAGGTTTATGGTCTATTGTTATCAGCAGCACTTACTTCCATTATGACAGGTATTACAGAACCAATCGAATTTTCTTTCCTTTTCGTAGCACCTGTTCTGTTCGTAATCAGTGCAGTAATGGCAGGCCTTGCCTATGCGATTGCACAGGCATTAAATATAGCAGTCGGCTTAACATTTTCAGGCGGATTTATCGATTTGTTTTTATTCGGAATTTTGCAAGGTAATAGTAAGACCTCATGGCTTCTTATTATACCGGTAGGAGTTGTTTATTTTGCTGTTTATTATTACATCTTTAGTTTCTTTATAAAGAAAATGAATCTAAAGACCCCAGGTAGAGAAGCTGACAATGAGGAAAGTAAGTTATATACACGTGCTGACTATGAAAAAAAGAAAAATGTGTCGAAAGAGGAAAAGGGCGCTGATGTGGATGAACTATCTGCAGCTATAACAGAAGGGCTCGGTGGAAAAGCAAATATCAGTGATGTTGACTGTTGTGCAACCAGATTAAGAATAACTGTATTTGATAGTAAAAAAGTAGAAGATGGTATCTTAAAATCTACAGGAGCATCCGGCGTTATCCATAAAGGAACAGGTATTCAGATTGTTTACGGACCGAGAGTAACTGTAATTAAATCTAATCTGGAAGATTATCTGGCAACAGATGTTTCACCTGAGAGTAAAGATTTAGAACTTGTAAAAACAGCGAATGTTGAAAATAAAGAATATGAGACACAGAATAATGCAGGCAAAGAAAATAATGCAGGCAAAGAAAATAATTCAGATAATCAATATAATGTATACAATCAGGGAACTATAATGGATCAGGAAACTATTATTTTCTCTCCATTAAGTGGAAAGTTAATGGAATTAAAAGATATAGATGACGGTGTTTTTTCTGAAGGTATGTTAGGAAATGGGTTTGCGGTAGAACCATCGGAAGGAAAAGTTGTGGCACCATGTGATTGTAAGGTGGAAACAGTTTTTGATACGAAACATGCCATAGGGTTAAGCTGTGGTAATGTAGAACTACTGATTCATATTGGAATTGATACTGTTTCGTTAAATGGAAAAGGCTATGATATTATAGTTCATGATGGAGATGTTTTAAAGAAAGGCGATGTTATTGGTTACTTTGACATAAAGTTAATTACTGAAGCAGGATATCGCGTGGTAACTCCGGTTATCGTTACCAATACAGATGACTTCGAATCAATCGAGATTTTGAAAAAGGATTCTATTAAGGCAGAAGAAAAAGTTATGAGTATAAAATAGAAATATTAATAAAAATATTAGTAAAAATAAAAATATTAAGAAAGATATTAAGAAAGATATTAAGAAGGATATTAGATAGATATTAAGAAGGATATTAGATAGATATTAAGAAAGATATTAGAAAGATATTAAGAGAGATATTAATAAAGATATTAATAAAGATAGATATTTTAAAAATAGAAGATTGTAAATTTCAATTAATCTAAAAAAGTAATAAGTATCAAAAATTTGTAACAAAATCAGCATATGAAGGTATGCATAAAAAAATATATGACGAGGTGCAAGAAATGAAAGAATTTAGTTATATAATCAAAGATCAACTAGGAATACATGCAAGACCAGCAGGACTTTTAGTTAAGAAGGCAGGTACGTTTAAATCAGATATAACCTTAATGAAAGACGGAAAAACAGCTGATTTAAAAAGAATTTTTGGAATAATGGGCCTTGGCGTTAAGCAGGGAGATGAGATAACCATAAAAATTACAGGTGAAGATGAAGAAGAAGCCAATACTTCCATCGAGGAATTTATTAAAGAAAACTTGTAACAAGAAAGATAGGTGAAATATGGTACAAAAGTATACTGGAAAGAGTGTATATGGTGGTATTGCCTTAGGAAAAGTATTACTTTTTCATAAAAAAGAAGGTCAGGTACGTAGGCAACATATAGAGGATGTGGAAACGGAGATCTTACGTGTTGATGAAGCAAGAGAAAAGGCAAAGGAAGAACTGCAGAAATTATATGATAAAGCAGTTACTCAAGTTGGTGAGCAGAATGCCATGATTTTTGAGGTCCATCAGATCATGTTAGAAGATCAGGATTATGTGGACTCCATAACTTATATGATTAAAAATGAGCAGATAAATGCAGAATATGCCGTGGCATCCACCGGAGATAATTTTGCGGAATTGTTTTCGTCTATGGACGATGAATATATGAAAGAACGGGCTGCTGATGTAAAGGATATTTCCAACCGCCTGATTAAGATATTACAGGGAAAGGCCGATAGCTCATTGCGAACGGACGAACCGTATATTTTAGTGGCAGATGATTTGGCACCTAGCGAGACTTTGCAACTTGATAAGACGAAAGTTTTGGCATTTGTCACTAGAAAGGGATCTACCAATTCCCATACGGCAATTCTAGCCAGAATGATGAACATTCCAGCTTTAATTGGGGTGGAATATGATGAAGATTGTGATGGAAAAGATGCAATTGTTGATGGATACGAAGGTATTTTCATTACAGAACCTACAGAAGGTATTTCTGCTTCTATGAAAGAAAAGCAGCAGAAGAATCTATATAAGAAGAAACTGCAGCAGGAGTTAAAAGGAAAAGATAATGTTACGAAAGATGGTAAGAAAATCGATATCTTTGCTAATATCGGAAGTGCTTCTGATGTTGCAAGTGTACTACAAAATGATGCTGGAGGAATCGGACTTTTCCGAAGTGAGTTTTTATACCTAGGAAAGGATACATTTCCATCAGAGGAAGAACAGTTTCAAACCTATAAAACTGTATTGGAAAATATGGCGGGCAAAAAAGTAGTCATTCGTACCTTGGATATTGGAGCAGATAAACAGGCAGACTATTTTGGCCTAGATAAAGAAGAAAATCCAGCTATGGGTTACCGGGCTATTCGTATTTGTTTAATACAGCCTGATATATTTAGAACACAGCTTCGTGCCATTTATCGTGCAAGCATTTATGGTACTGTAGCTATAATGTATCCTATGATTATTTCTGTTGATGAAGTAAAGAAGATAAAGGAAATAGTACAATCGGTAAAAGATGAACTAACTTTGCAAGGAATACCTTTTCATAATGTGGAACAAGGTATCATGATTGAAACACCAGCAGCTGTTATGATAAGTGATTTACTGGCAAAAGAAGTTGATTTCTTTAGTATTGGAACCAATGATTTAACACAATATACCTTAGCAATTGATAGGCAGAATCCTAAACTGGATTTCATTTATGATCCTCATCATCCCGCTATTCTCAGAATGATTCAGATGGTAATTGAGAACGGTCATAAAGGTGGATGTTGGGTAGGAATATGCGGAGAACTTGGTGGTGATATCACACTCATTGAGAAATTTTTAAGAATGGGATTAGATGAAGTATCAGTATCTCCAAACTTAGTACTTTCTGTGAGAGATAAAGTTAGAAACACAGACTTAAGAACAGACACGAGTGGGGAATTACTATATTAATGAAACTAATAAAAGAAAGTGTTTTGTTGAATATCAACGAAGCACTTTCTTTTCTATATAAATAACTCAACTTTCTCATCTTGAAAACTAGTTAGCGATTTCTAAGATTAAGTTTCTATAACACTAACGTTGGTGCCATATAAACACGACTACCCAATTCTTGATCTAACATATAAAGGCTCTTAGAGTCATTGCCATAGAGTTCCATTTTTTTAATTAAATCTGTGGCTTTCTTTTCTTCTTCTCCCTGTTCTTTTACAAACCAATCAAGAAACTGCATAGTACGAAAATCCTTCACCGTGAATGCAGCATCATATATTGTATGGATGAAGTCCGTTACAGATTGTTCATGTTCTAAGCTTGACTTTAGAGGTTCCATTGCTGAAGTGTATTCATTCACTGGAGAATCAATTGCCTTAAGAGTTACTTTTAAGTTATTGTTCTGCATATATTGCATAAAAAGCATCGCATGGTCTCTTTCTTCTTGAGCTTGAACTTTGAACCAATTTGCAAAACCATCTAAGCCTTGCTCTGTATAGTAATTTGACATATCTAAGTATAAATAAGAAGAATAAAATTCTTTCCTTACTTGATCATTCAATAAACTGCTAACTTTTTCGTTATCCATTTTTTTACCTCCTATTCTTTGGTAATTCTATTATATCATTCTGTAGAACTTAAACAAGCCCAAAATTCTTATAAAAATCATGATACTTTATTCCTGTCAAGGAAAGGTTCGTGAAGCATACGTTCTCTTGGTTATTATGTCCTTTAAATATTACATTATCATAAAATATTTTAAATAACATAGAATTATAAGCTACGTCATATGCTGATATAAAAGAGTCAGGGGACTAGTTATGGAAAATAAATTTTATAGTGAAAAGTTTATGGAGTTGATTATTCCTAATCCCTTATTAAGTACATATGAAAATCAAGGAACTATTACAAATATAAATAATTTATATTCAATCGTACAGATGCCAATCGATAAAATTGATTTTTGTAGTCTTAGTGGTTTTAGTTATTCGTATTTTCCTACGTGTTATACACTAGAGTCAACGATAACATCAGAAAAATTAGGAGTTGAGAGAGTTAGGCAAAATCCAAATTTAGCGCTATATGGTGCTGGCGTTTTGATAGGAGTAGTTGATACAGGTGTGTATTATCAACATAAGGCTTTTTTGTTCAACGATAGTACTACAAAATTATATTCCATTTGGGATCAAACTATTTATAGTGAAGATACTCCGGTGAATGAGGAATTTCCATATGGTACTTTTTATTCGAAGCAGGAGATCAATAGAGCATTGACACAAAAAAATCCTTTAGATATGGTACCTTCTACCGATGATAATGGTCACGGGACTGCAATCGCAGGAATCATTGCTGGTAATGAGGATATTGAAAATGATTTTGCAGGTGTTGCTCCATTATCAGAATTAATCGTTGTAAAATTAAAACAAGCTAAAAAAGTAGTGAGACAATTTTTTTCATTATCACAGGAAGTTACCTGCTATCAAAAGTCAGATATTATGATGGGTATTAAATATATTATAGATGTTGCTAGAAAGTTAAATCGACCACTTGTTCTTTGTATAGCCGTAGGGTCGAGTCAAGGCGGAGATGATGGTTTAGGTCCGTTAAGTTATTATCTTAATGATATTACTAGAGCACCTAGGTCCTGTGTTGTTGCCAGTGGGGGGAATGAAGGCAATACGAATAGACATTATTTTGGAAGCTTTGCGAAGGAAGATGAATTTAAAGAGTTTGAATTTAGAGTAGGGGAAAAAGATAAAGCATTTCTCATGGAAATATGGATGCAACCAATTCAACGATTATCGATTGAAATGACATCTCCATCCGGAGAAAAGGTTAGTAATGTAACTCCAGGGATTCGCCAGTTGAAAAAATATAATTTTGTATTTGGGCCAACCAAAGTGTGCATCAATAATATTGCAACAGAATCAGAATCTGGAGATCAGTTAATCCTAATACGCTTTGAAAATGCACAAGATGGTTTATGGAAAATAAAATTAAATAATATTGATAAAACACCTTCGAATTTTAATGTTTGGTTACCCTCTGGAGATCTTATTACAAGAGAAACCTTTTTCCTTCAATCAGATCCTTATATAACGATAACTGCACCAGGAAGCGATTTTGGTCCTATTACAATGGGAGCTTATGACACTTTGGAAGGTGGAATTTCAACATTTTCGAGTAAAGGTTTTACAAGAAAAGATATCGTTAAGCCAGACTTAACTGCTCCAGGTACTTTGATTAAAAGTCCATCCAATGAACAAGGATATGTTACAGTCTCGGGAACTGGAAGTGCGGCAGCACTTTCTTCTGGCGTAGTTGCTTTGTTATTAGAATGGGCAATTCTGAAGGGAAATTATACAGGAATAACGGGAAGTGAGATAAAAACTTTTTTAATCCGTGGAGCACGAAGAGATGAGAATATAGATTATCCTGATAGAGCTTGGGGTTATGGGCAGATTGATTTATATGGAACATTTCAGAAGTTAACTTTCTAAATTAAATATCATATGATAATAAAAGAACTTCGATGAACCGACAATAATCAAATCTAAAGGATGGATTTTATGGCGAATAAATTTATCAGTGAGGATTATATGGATATAATCATTCCAAATCGATTGGTAGATACTTTAGAAAGTGGTACTAGCGTAACCTATGTAAATTCGAAACATTCCATTGCGAATATACCACGTGATCGGATTGATTTTTGTACACTTGGAATATTTAATTATTCGAATTTTCCATCCCTATTTACATTGGACGCTAGTATAGCTTTAGAACAAATCGGTGTGAATAAAATACAAACGAATCCAAATTTTTCCTTGTTTGGGACGGGAACTTTAATAGGAATTCTTGATAGTGGAATTAACTATCAACATCCGGCTTTTTTATATAGTGATAAGAGCACTAGGATTTATACAATTTGGGATCAGACGATTACAGATGAAAATGCTCCGGTAAATGAGGATTTTCCATATGGAACAATCTATTCAAGAGAAGAAATAAATCGTGCCCTGAAAGTACCAAATCCATTAGAAGTCGTTCCTACGGATGATGAGATAGGTCATGGTACTGCTATAGCAGGTATAGCAGCAGGTAGTATAGATGAGAGCAATAATTTTGCCGGTGCAGCACCATTATCTGAATTTGTGGTAGTCAAGATGAAACAAGCGAAAACTGTTACGAAGCAATTTTTTTCTGTCCCAGAGAATGCAATTTGCTATCAAGAAACAGATGTTATGTTGGGAATTAAATTTATAGAGTCAATAGCCAGAGAATTAAATCGTCCATTAGTACTTTGTATCGCTTTTGGTACTAGTCAGGGGCCTCATGATAGTTTAGGTTCCACTAGTACTTACTTGGGGAATATTACAAGTTTACCGAAGACTTGTGTAGTAGTTTCTGCTGGTAATGAAGGAAATTCTCAGAGACATTTTTCTGATAATATTAGAACCGGTATTCCTTATGCAGAAT
Source organism: Lachnoclostridium sp. (assembly GCF_031997925.1). Lineage (NCBI taxonomy): Bacteria > Bacillati > Bacillota > Clostridia > Lachnospirales > Lachnospiraceae > Lachnoclostridium > Lachnoclostridium sp. Next base: position 43,662 of record NZ_DAMADT010000032.1, read on the forward strand.
TCGAACTGGTCGTTGGAGCAAACGATAAAGATTTTTTTATGGAAATATGGTTAGAGCCTATTCAGCGTATATCACTAGAGATTACATCGCCATCAGGGGAGAAGATAAGTAATACCAATCCTGCAATAAGACAATCTAGAAGATATTCCTTTGTATTTAGTCCTACAGTGATATGTATCAACAATATAGCTACGGTTTCAGAAACTGGTACTCAATTAGTTTGGTTGCGATTTGAAAACGCTCAAAGTGGGCAATGGAGATTTCGCTATAATAATATCGATAATACAACTTCAGTGATAAATGTATGGCTACCATCAGGGGATCTTATATCAACCAATACTCATTTTCTACTAGCAGATCCCGAAACAACAGTTACTTCACCAGGAGATTCCGTTGCACCAGTAACAATAGGTTCGTATAATACGTTAGAAGGAGGAATATCTTATTTTTCAGGGATAGGTTATACAAGAAAAGGTGAAGTGAAACCTGACTTAGCAGCACCGGGAACGGATTTAATAGCACCTTCTGGTAATACTGGATATTCTGTTGCTACTGGAACAGGAGCTGCAGCGGCTATTACGAGCGGAGCGGTAGCTCTACTTATGGAATGGGCAGTAGTACGAGGAAATTATACCACGATAACGGGGCGTGAAGTTAAAACTTTATTAATACGTGGTGCAAGTCGAGATCCTAATGTAGAATATCCAAATCGGTTTTGGGGTTATGGAAAGGTTGATATTTATGGTGTATTTGAAAAACTCATCATATAAGAATGTTTACTCGAAACGATAAAGAAATCTCATAGAAGCTTCAATTCAATCATACTTTATTATAATGATAATAAAGAAATCATATTGATAAATAGAAAATTATTTTTCAATAATCTGATTGCATGTGTTCTAAAGCACGAAGATGGGAGTTTATATATGGAAAACAAATTTATCAGTGAAAATTATTTCGACTTGTTAATTCCTAATGTTAGCGTGGGAACTCTAAATCCTAATATAGTTGTTACTAGAGTAAATAACACATACTCTATATTTCACCTTCCATACGAAGATATAAATAGATGTGATTTCAGTGGTATCGGTTATAACAATATACCAAAGTGCTTTATCTTAGAATCAACTTTTGTACTAGAGGCAACAGGTGTAAAAAGAGTTCAGAGTAATCCTAATTTAGCTCTTATGGGGACTGGGGTATTAATAGGAATCATTGATAGTGGCATCAATTATCTTCATCCCGCATTTTTATTTAATGACAATACTTCAAGAATTACTTCCATTTGGGATCAAACAGTTAATCCAACTGATCCACCGGCCACGGATCAAGAAGAATTTCCATATGGAACAATTTATACGAAAGAAGATATTAATAGAGCCTTGGAGCAACCATACCCTTTAGAGGTGGTACCTACCGATGATCCAATCGGTCATGGAACAGCAATTGCTGGTATTGCAGGTGGGAGTGCGGATAGAGCAAATGACTTTTCTGGAGTAGCTCCTTTAGCTGAATTTGTAATTGTGAAACTGAAACAAGCAAAGAACATAACCAAAGACTTCTTGTCCATACCAAGCGATGTAATTTGTTATCAAGAAACTGATGTTATGATGGGGGCTAAATACGTTGAAAAAGTTGCTCAACAATTAAATCGGCCACTAGCCCTATGTATAGCACTAGGTTCCAATCAAGGAAGTCATGATGGTTTAGGAGCACTTAGTAGTTATCTAAACGATCTATCAGAATTACCTAAAACCTGTGTTACTATTAGTGCGGGAAACCAAGGGAATACTAGAAGACATTACTCTAGAATGATAAGAAGTGTAGAAGAATATATAGAAGTTGAATTTAATGTTGCAGTGAATGATAAAAAATTTTTTATAGAAATATGGACTGAGCCAATTCTAAGAATTTCACTTGATATCATATCTCCTTCTGGTGAAAGAATTGAGAATTTAACACCAAGATTTGGTGAGACGACATTGTATACATTTGTATTTGAACCTACTAAATTATGCGTAAAAAATGTTCCAACGGTTCCAATAACTGGAGACCAGTTGATATGGATTCGATTTGAGGACGCTCAAAGTGGACTTTGGAGATTTCGAATTCATAACATTGATAGAGCAAATGCAGAGGTTAATGCATGGCTACCAGCTGGAAGTACTATTACTAATGATACCTACTTCATACAATCGGATACTTATACAACAATTACTACTCCAGGGGATGTGGTTTCACCAATCACAATAAGTTCCTATGATACGTTAACGGGAGGTATTTCCGTTTTTTCCAGTAAAGGTTATACTAGGGTGAGTGAAATAAAACCAGATTTAGTTGCTCCTGGAACAGAACTTACCGCACCAGGGAGTACGAATGGATATGTAAATGTCTCGGGAACTGGGGCAGCAGCCGCAGTAAATACTGGTATTGTGGCACTTTTATTTGAGTGGGC
>NZ_DAMADT010000032.1:46126-48284 GCF_031997925.1 Lachnoclostridium sp.
GGCTATTACCAAAGGATTTTATACAGGAATCACAGGAGTAGAGATTAAGACTTTTCTAATTAGAGGAGCGGATAGAGATTTATTAATCGATTATCCGAATAGAACTTGGGGGTTTGGTAAGGTTGATTTATATGGAGTATTTGAAAGGTTAATATTATAAAACTCAAATTTTAAAAATTCCAAAAATTATTATCTAAGAAATAATGAAACATATATAGTATCTATATTTCATCGGAATTACAACTATTTGATTTTTAAAAAGTAGAGGAATAAGGTGTGTTATATGGTTGATGAAATTATTAATGAGGAATACATGGATTTGATTATACCGAACTCTATCTTAGAGAATTTTAGTTATGCTACCAATAAGACAGTTATTAACGATAGATATACTCTTATCAATGTGCCAAAAGAAACTATTGATGTTTGTGAGTTGGGATCGATTTATTCTTATATACCAGCGATTTATACTACGGATTCTACAACTGCATTAGATGAAACAGGAGTGACAAAATTTAGATATGAACCGGAATATGAACTTTATGGGACCGGCGTATTGATAGGAATCATTGATAGTGGAATTAACTATCTTCATCCAGCGTTTCGTTATAGTGATAATACAACTAAAATACAGGCAATTTGGGATCAAACCTTAAACAATGAAGCTACCTCCGGAAAAGATACTGAATTCTCATATGGTACAATTTATACGAAAGACGATATAAATCATGCTTTAAAGCAACCAAACCCTCTTACTATAGTGCCAACGGATGATGAGTTTGGCCATGGAACTATGATTGCAGGTATAGCAGTTGGCAGTGAAGATGAGAAGAATGAATTTTCAGGGGTGGCACCGTTATCAGAATTAGTAGTGGTGAAGTTAAAGCAAGCAAAAAACATAATAAAGGATATTTTTGCAGTTTCCAATGATAAAATTTGCTATCAAGAGTCAGATATAATGAAGGGAATAAGGTTCGTTTTTGAAACTGCAAAAAATTTGAAACGACCATTTGTTTTATGTATTGCTCTGGGAACCAATCAAGGTGGACACTATAGTTTAGGACCTTTAACGGACTTCTTAGAATTTATAACAACATTTCCGGGGCTTTGTTCCGTTATTTCTGGTGGTAACGAGGGAAACACAGGAAGACATTTTTCTGGTTTTTTAACTGCTGAAAATAGTACCAAGGATATTCTTATACATGCAGGAGATAAAGATAAGAACTTTTTGATTGAGATTTGGCCGCAATATAGTCAAATAGTATCTCTTGTATTAATATCTCCATCTGGTGAAATATCAACAAACTTAGTGTTGGATCCTATAAAACTTAATACACATAAATTATATATAGGTGAGACTTTTATCTGCATTGACAATATTTTATCTGGTGGTAGACAATTAATTTTGATTCGATTCGTGAATATACAAAGTGGTTTATGGACGATCCGCTATAGTAACCTCGATAAAATTAATTGGGAAATAAATGCCTTTTTACCATCAGGAAATATTCTATCGAATGATACATATTTTCTTGATTCAGATTCTTTCACAACAATAACAGCTCCTGGAAATTCGATTGCACCTATAACTATAACATCCTATAATAGTATTGATGGCAATATTTCTGCATTTTCTAGTAAGGGGTATTCAAGAGATGGAGAAATAAAACCTGATTTGGTAGCACCTGGAGAACATATTACCGCACCATCTCAAAACGATAGTTATGTGACTACGAATGGTACTGGTGCGGCTGTAGCCATTGTTTCAGGTATCGTTGCACTGATATATGAATGGGCGATAACGCAAGGAAATTTTACTAATTTAAGTGGATCAGAAGTCAAGACACTATTGATTCAAGGTGCAAAACGTGATCCAAACTTAGATTACCCGAATCAGACATGGGGGTATGGTAAAATTGACTTAGTTGGATTTTTTGATAAGGTAACAAAATAGTTTTGATTAACGAAACATTTTTTGTGGTTTCGCTGATATAGTTTTTTGATTATTGTTTGAAACAAGATTTTAAAATAGGTATATCCCTATCAACTTTGGATAAACTAACGTTAACGCTAATATTGTATTTGAGTTAAAAAGAAAGAGGCGGTGTAGTATGAATTCAAAAGTTGGTAAGGTAATGAAAAATGTCACTGAAGATAT
>NZ_DAMADT010000032.1:48294-54336 GCF_031997925.1 Lachnoclostridium sp.
GGTGGTGTCACTGCAAAGAAAAGTGGCGAGTTGATTGGCAAAGCAGGAGAAAAAATAGGTGTACCCAAAGAAAAATGCGATCGCATCGAGAATGCTACGAATTCCTTTGGAAAGGATGTCTATTATAACAGCCAAAAAGCTGGTAAAAAGGTTGAAAAGTTTACAAACGGGGTTATTGATAAGACAAAAGAATTATACGACTCCATCACAAATAAGGATGAATAAATAGTTTTTTGTTTATCTAAAATAGAATTGAAAAGCGGGAGACCAAGTCTTTTTCATAAGATATAACTAAATCTTATGTTATACGCGGTTTTCCTGTTTTTTATGTTTAAAGTAGAAAGGTTGTAACTTCTAGTATAACTTTTCTTAAGATTGATTGCAATGTATAATTTTTGTCATGGTAGGGGAAAGTTTGCGAAACGTAAAATTCTATTTATTTGATTTCATAGAGTTTTATGCTATAATGTTACCATAACTTGATACAATTCATAGATTTTATGTTGTTGATAATAAATATTGTTAATGATTCCATAATTAATCAGAACAGTGAGGAGATTTAGTATGAAGATAGGTGCACTAGAGGCAGGCGGTACAAAGATGGTATGCGCGATCGGAGATGAAAACGGCAATATCATAGAGCGAATCAGTATTCCAACAAAAACCCCTGAAATTACGGTTCCTAAAATTATAGAGTTTTTTAAAGCAGCTAAGATTGAAGCAATCGGTGTTGGATGCTTTGGTCCTGTAGATTTAAATAGAGCATCTTCTCAGTACGGTTATATTACCTCCACTCCGAAGTTATCTTGGAGAAACTTCGATATCGTAGGAAATTTAAAACGGGAACTCAATGTACCAATTGGTTTTGATACTGACGTTAATGCATCCGCATTAGGAGAAGCTACATATGGAATCACAAAAGGTTTAGATGTTAGCATCTATATAACGATTGGAACTGGGGTAGGGGTTGGAGTCTTTATCAATGGACAATTACTACACGGAATGTTACACCCGGAGGCTGGACATATCCTCGTTGTGAGACATGAAGAGGAAACGTTTGAGGGAATTTGTCCTTATCACAAAAATTGTTTTGAAGGATTAGCGTCAGGACCAGCCATCGGAAAACGTTATGGAAAGAGTGCAGATGAGTTAAGCGCTTGTAATAACGTGTGGAAGCTAGAAGCTTACTATATAGCACAGGCACTTTATAACTATACTTGCATGTTTTCTCCAAACAAAATCGTCTTGGGTGGAGGAGTAATGCAACAAAAACAACTTTATCCGCTTATCAGAGAAGAATTTAAAAAGATAATGAACGGTTATATTGATACTAGAGAAGTGCGAGATCTAGAAAATTATATTGTTGCTCCAACATTAAATGATAACCAGGGTATCTTAGGGTGCCTGGAATTAGGAAGGAGAGAAGTATGAAGTGTGAAGAGAATTTCCAGGTGTCAAAAGACGCCACCTAAGAAATTCTAAAACTTCACACTGGTTGTTTGTGTAGCCTATGGCGGTATGTTTTTAAGTGTGACTATTTTAATAAAATAGAATGGAATAAAAAAAGTTTTCATTTGAGCAAAATCAGAATGAAACTTTTTTTATTTTCTTTTGGTCTAATGATATATAGCTATAAATTTGAAGGGATAAGGAACAGACATATGTCGGTAAAAGAAACAAGAGAAGAACGGTGTGTTCAGGCATTGTTGATTTCAAATTACAAAAAGTATTACCGGGTTGCTTATAGTTATTGTTCTAATCCGAATGATGCCATGGACATCGTTCAGGAGAGCGCATACAAAGCAATAAAATACAGCAATTCTTTAAAACATATAGAGTATGCAGATACATGGATATGTAAGATTGTAATCAATACAGCAATAAAAATGATGAATAATAAAAAGAGCGTAATATATGAACTTGATGAATCTATCCCTTACGTGGAAAATTTCGAACAAATTTATATGAAAGATTTAGTCTCAAGTTTAGAGGAACCAGAGAGAAGCATTGTTATGATGCGCTTTTTTGAAGATTATAAACTGGAGGATATCAGTAAGGTACTTGATATGAATTTAAGTACAGTTAAGTCAAAACTATATCGCGGACTTCGTAAACTTAAAAAAGAATTGGAAAATAAAGAAGATAGGAGTAGTGTGAATGAATAACAATTTAGATGGAGCTCCCCTAATGGAAGAAAGATTAGAGGATAATCGTCACTTGCTAGCATTAAAAAAAGCATATCATCAATTAGAGATTCCAATGGATGCGGCTGAAAGATTAAAAGATACCATTCACGAAGTAAAAACAAGAAAAAGAAGAAGAAGTTGGTTACAGGGTAGCGTTACAGTATTTGCAGCGGCATGTCTTTGTATCTTACTACTGTTAAATAGTAGTGCGACAATTGCGGAAGCGATGAGTAAGATACCGGGTATAGGAGGTTTGTTTGAAGTAGTAACATTCCGTCACTATGAAAATGCTACCGATGATTACTATGCGAAAGTGGACATACCAAAGATTGTTTATTATGGTATGGATGAGTCAGAATCTATTACGGAGATAAATCAAGAAATCAAAGGTTATGTCGAAAGTTTAATATCAAAATTTGAATCAGATATCAAGGTGAATGAGAACATTCATCAAAGTATGGATGTTACGTATCATGTAATATTAAATAATGATCATTGGTTTTCACTTGGTATTGACGTGTTTGAGGCAGAGGCTTCTAGTAGTCAACATACGCTTTTCTATCATATTGATAAGTCAACTGGTGAAGTGATTCAATTAAAAGACTTATTCCTTGAATCCAGTGATTATATCAGTGTCATTAGCGAAGAAGTGAAACGACAGATGAAAGAGAATATAAAAAATGGAACAGATATATATCTATTTGATGGTGATATTGACATAGATGACTTTAAGATAGATGAAAATCAAAGCTTTTATTTCAATGATTCACAGGATATTGTAATTCATTTTGATGATTATGAAATTGCGCCAGGTTCTGAAGGAAGTAAAGATTTTGTTATTCCGAAAGAGGCAGTGAAAGATATCCTAAAATAAGTGGTCAAACGTAATTTACCTCATCCAGCGTAGTGGCAATGAAGTTATCAGCAAGTAGCGTAATTGATGAGAATATCCGCTTTGACTCGAAAATAGAAAAGGTAGTAGGTAAGGTTATAAGGGACTTTACTTGCTACCTTTTTTATAGAAGAAAATATATGATTTTCTTATTCGTGTAAGGAGAATTATGTGAATTATTCTCTTTCTTGTTCATAAGGTAAGTTTTATATAATATACTTTTCATGTACTTTTCTTGTTTTAAGAAGGTTTCCATTAGAAAAACAAAAAATGGAAATAATACACAAAATATGATATAGTGTCGTTAGGATGTTAGATATTATACCGGTGTCTTGCATAGCAAGTGCACAAAAATTACTCAAGGTTTCATACCATAGGAGCTTTGAAAAATAAAAGTGATGGAGATGAGAAGAATCATTAAACGAAGGAAGATACCAATACGCTTAATCATATGTGTAATGTCAGTTTTATTTATGCTTACAGCGGCAATTACAACTATGCTCGTTTTTAAAAATCAAATAGAAAATGTAGTTAGGCAAATGGATGTTCTTACTGCTAAAGAATACGATTCCTATTATGTTATGATTGTTGGAGACCAGTCCTCTTCTTTCTGGAAGTCGGTTTATCAAAGTGCTAAAGCAGCTGGAGAAGAAGAAAATGCCTTGGTAGAATTTATGGGAGACGAGTTAGCAAGTACATTTTCAAAAGAAGAACTTATGCAGATAGCAATAGCTTCTAAAGTTGATGGCATCTTTTTAGAGGCGGATGAAAGCGCCTCATTAACAAGTCTTATTGATGAAGCAGTGGCACAGGGTATCCCGGTTATTACTGTATTAGGGGATAATACCGCAAGTAATCGACTGAGTTATGTTGGAGTTAACAATTATAACCTTGGAAAGATGTATGGTAAGCAGGTGTTAGAACTTGCAAACAAAGAGAAATGTAATGTTCTTGTTTTAATGTCAAACAAAGAGGATTGGGGACAAAACATACTATATGCTAGTATTTATGAAACAATGAAGACTGTAACAAATGCGGAGAATTCTATTCATATGAGTTCGATTAAGATAGAAGAAGATAACGCTTTTGCAGCGGAAGAATCCATCCGAGATATCTTTGTAAAAGAAGGGAGCATTCCAGACATATTGATTTGCCTTAATGAATTAAATACCACATGCGCTTATCAGGCAGTTGTAGATTACAATAAGGTGGGTGATGTTAATATCTTAGGGTATTATAATTCTGATGTCATTATAAAAGCAGTGGAAAGAAATGTTATCTACTCGACGATAAAAGTTAATACGGATCAAATCGGACGCTACCTAATTGAAGCTATGAAAGAATATCAGATAACTGGACATACCAATGAATATTATACGGTAGATACCACACTAATTACTGCAGATAATTTGAAAGAATTTATGGTAGGAGGAGGAGATGGGAAGGAAGAATGAGTTTGTTGGGATATCGTTACAAGTAAAGCTAATGTTAGCCTTTGCTGCGACGATTGTTCTGGTCTTTGGTATGAATGCATATATGTATGTGAATATCAACTATTTTATCAATCGATTGGATTCTATCTATGTTAGCAATATTAATTTGAATGAGTTAGAAGAGGAGCTTACGAATGTTCAAACTAGTATGACGAAGTTTCTCAATACAAAGACAACGGATGCGATGGAAGAGTATTATAAACATGAGCAAAGCTACAGAAATGCGATTAAGACATTAAAGGCTGAAAAATCTTCTGATAAGTTAAAACTCATGGAACGTAATATTAAAAAGATGTCAGAGCATTATTTGTTGTTAACAAATCAAACAATAGAGGCTAAGCGTGGGCGAAATGTTGAGAAATATAAAGTTAGGTATGAGAATGCAACGGCATCCTATTCCTATATTAGTACATATATTTATAGTTTAAATAATGGACTGTTTAAAAATAATTCTGTGAATTATTTAGCCCTATCAAATTCGATACGATCATTAGAACGTTTGAGTACATTTTTAATCATGTCCAGTGCATCTGCTAACATCATCGTCATTCTAATTCTAACGCAAACGATTACCAGACCACTGAAAATACTGGCTAAAACAGCAAACCAAGTTGCAGAGGGAAATTTTGATGTGGAGGTAGTTGAAGTTAGTAGTCATGATGAGGTAGGAGTTGTGACCAAAGCGTTTGATCAGATGGTGATAAGCATTCGTGATTATATTACGAGGCTGAAGGAAAGCGTAGAAAATGAACGAAATTTAAAAGAGCGAGAGTTACGAATGGAATCACATCTAAAAGATGCTCAATTAAAATATCTTCAAGCTCAGATTAACCCACACTTTTTATTTAATACATTAAATGCTGGTGCCCAACTTGCAATGTTTGAAGGTGCGGAATCCACCTGTGAATATGTTCAAAACGTAGCAGAATTCTTTCGTTATAGTATTAAGAAGAATCATGAGGTGGTAGCCCTTCATGAGGAAATCGAACTGGTTGACCATTATATTTATATTTTAAATGTGAGATATTCTGGAGCAATACATTATGAGAAACACATCGATAATAGATTAACTGAGATAGAAGTTCCAAGTATGATTTTACAGCCTATTGTCGAGAATAGCTTCCAATATGGATTACGCGATATTGAGTGGGAAGGCAAAATAGTGTTGTCGGTCTATTTAAATGGAGAAGAGATTTGCGTCAGTGTATTTGATAATGGTGTTGGAATGGAAGAAGAACTGGTGAAACAACTTAATAAAAGAAAAACAAGAGAGAAAAAGGGAAATAAGGACTCGAATGGCATTGGGCTTAATAATGTCATGGAGAGATTATCCCTTTATTTTAATCATGAGGAAGTAGTAACGATTTCAAGCGAGGGGATGAACTGTGGAACGGAGGTAACATTTCACTTACCATGGAAGTGTGAAGAGAATTTCTAAGGCGCCAAAAGACGCCGCCTAAGAAATTCTAAA
>NZ_DAMADT010000033.1:0-54216 GCF_031997925.1 Lachnoclostridium sp.
CCCTGATTAAGAGTCAGGTGCTCTACCAACTGAGCTAAAGACGCATAACACATATTTAAAGACTTGTTCTATCTCGTGAACGCAAAAATTATTATATACGATGGTATAAAAAAAAGCAAGCATTTTTTAAAAAAAATAAAATGTTATATTATTCCATAAAATATTCAAATGAAACATTCGTTTGAAAAGTAACGTCTAAGTCAAAAGATTCTTGTTAATAATTCGATTGAAAGTCAAAAGAGTTATAATTACCGTTGATTATAGTTCTTATAACCGATATAATGCTTATAGTATGAAAATTACAATGGAAGTAAGGGGGAGGGGAATTCAGAAATTACGCCCGTTACTCACCAATGTCAATAGAAAAATAAAAGGGGTTAATAAATGGCGAAAAAGTTAAAACTTTCTGGAATAAACAAGAAGAAAAAACCTGTAGTTCATGAAGAGACCGGTAAAATTAAGGTAATAGTTCTAAAGGAAGAGAAGGTATCGGAAGAAAAGGAAGTATCGGAAGAGAAGGAGGCAGAATTAGTAGAGCGTCCGAAGGACTATAAATTCCGATTCGAGCCAACCAAAAAGTATTTTACAATTAGTGTATATGCGTTTGGTGTAATTGCACTTGCTATTATATTTAAACTAGCATTACAGAATATTCCTTCGTTCTCAGTAGGCTTAAAAAAGTTTTCGATAGTGATACAACCATTCATCGTTGCTTTCTTTATTGCATTTATTGTAAATCCAATTGTGAAAGCGTTGGCTGATAAATTTTACGGTAAAACGCTAAATATAAAGAAACCAAAAGTTTGCTTGGCTCTAGGTATTGCGACCACTTATATTATAATTATTGCAGTATTAGTAGTATGCTTTACTTATATTATACCGCAGGTTACAAACAGCATAACGGAATTAATTCTAAATAGCGATACGTTATATAAGAAGGGTGAAGCCTGGCTAAATGATTTTGGTGAAAAGGTTCCAATTCTTGATACGGAATATATACAAAATAAAATTGAACAATCTTTTCCTCAGTTGATTTCTTTTGGAACAGACTTCGTTAAAAATGTATTTCCAAAGATATTAAATGCCTCTATATCAATTGCGAAGACAGCGATTAATATTTTATTATCCATTGCGATCTCTATTTATATGATTTATGATAAAAGGATGTTATCAAAAAATTCGGCACGTGTAATTTATGCATTTGTTCCGAAAAAGAAAGCAGATACCTTCCTTGATGTAACAAGAGAATGTGGATCAATCTTTACCGGATTTATTGTTGGAAAAACAATTGATTCCACCATTATTGGTATTCTTTGTTTTATATTAATGTCAATCCTTAAGTTACCATATGCAATCTTAATCAGTGTAATTGTAGGAGTTACGAATATGATTCCTTACTTTGGACCATTTATCGGTGCGGTACCAGGAATACTTCTTTATTTATTTATGAGTCCGATTCAAGCGTTAGTTTTTGCCATTATGATACTTGCCCTACAGCAGTTTGATGGCTGGATTTTAGGGCCTAAGATTCTTGGTGATTCAACTGGACTAACTCCTTTATGGGTTATTTTTGGTATCACAGTCGGAGGCGCTTACGGTGGCGTAATTGGAATGTTTTTAGGAGTTCCTTTCGTAGCAGTGATTGCTTATCTGTCAGATATGCTTATTACGGGACGTCTAAAGAAACGCAACATAGAAATACGATAAAAAAATCCTGTTCCTAACAAAGAGTGTTAGGAACAGGATTTTTTTTATGCATTTAACATATCTTCTAATTTTTGTTTTGCAACAACACCTACCATTGTTTCAATTGCTTTACCATTTTTAAAGAAGATTAAAGTTGGAATAGACATAACGCGAAATTCTGCTGCTGTTTCTGGAGAATTATCTACGTTAAGTTTACCAATCTTCACCTTACCTTCATATTGGTCATGTAATTCCTCGATGATTGGACCCATCATTTTACATGGTCCGCACCAATCTGCATAAAAATCTACCAAAACTGGTAAATCGGATTGAATTACTTCTTTTTCAAAATTTTCATCAGTAAAAATTAGTGCCATATTAGTACCTCCGTTGTATGGTATAGTTAAATAAATAGTTCCTTTGTCACTTGTTATCAAATCAGGTATCATTCACCTTTTGGTATTTTACCCTTATTCAAAGAGTTTTAACCTGTTTAGTTAGGATTACTATTTGGAAGGTTTATTACCCGAAGCATTCGGTCTGTTCCCTGAATTATTAGGCTTATTCCCTGAGCTATTAGGCTTGTTTCCAGAATTATTAGGTTTGTTCCCTGATGTATTGGGTTTATTTTCTTTAGGCTTGTTATCTGTAGTACTAACATTCTTTTTTAGAAGGTTAGAGTTTTTTAGTAAACTATCTACGGCATCCCAAGAACTTTTTAAGTCTAATGCTCTCTTGTTTAGGTTTTGATTGGACATAAGAGTATGTGACAACCTAGTTTTTGGCGAATTTTTCATAATATACCAGCTATGCTTTTTTTATATCATATTACGGTAATCAAAAAAATATCCAATTATTATTTCTCTCGACTGGCAACTAAGCGATGAATAGGATTTCCCATAGAGGAAAAACGTTCTTCATATTCTGTCATGATGTTGCCTTCCACATACTCACTATGATGTAAATCAAAAGTTACATCACGCAATTGCCATCCGGATAGAGTTACTTGTTCTAGCGAAAAGTCGAATAAGTCTCTATTATCTGTTTTAAAGGCTACATATCCATCCTTTGTTAAGAACTGATCATAGCGTGCTAAAAACTCGCTTGAAGTTAATCTTCTTTTTGAATGGCGATCTTTTGGCCATGGATCAGAGAAGTTTAAGTAGATTCTATCTACTTCAGAAGGAGCAAAAATATCGGTGATATTTTCTGCGTCAAAACGAAGAAAATAGAGATTATCTCCTTCATATTCCTCTCTTTTTTCGATGGCACGTAATAATACACTAGAGTATTTTTCTATGCCAATATAATTTATATTAGGATTTTGCATTGCTAGTGAAGTGATAAATTGCCCCTTTCCCATGCCTATTTCAATGTGTATGGGATTGTTATTACCAAATACTTCGTGCCATTTACCTTTCATTTGTTCCGGATCATGAATGACATAGTCATTTTGTGCTATGTATTCTCTTGAGCCGGGAATATTTCGAAGTCGCATGTTTCTCCTACCTTTCTAAACCGATTAAGGCGTGTCAACCTAAGATTTATTATACTTGTTATCTTATTATTCGTCAATTAGTACTGTCCATACATCAGACTGCTCGATTGGGGCTTTTTCTTGTGTTTTAAAGTTTTGTACGCTATAATATCGGTAAGTTATTGTGAAATAAAAGGCATTTCACTTCTTATTTTAACCTCATCAGGGAAGTGGACTTGCCTGTTTTAAAATGCCACGTAGTGGCAATGAGGTTAGAAGCAAGTAGCGTAAGTGGATTGCGAATATCCGCTTTGACTTGGTGTTAATAGAATGAGAAAATACGGAATCATTGGATAGAAAAGAGGAGTGGCAAGTTGAATTTATATAGAAAGTTACAGGAGTATGCAAAAACAGGATATTATCCGATGCATATGCCTGGCCACAAGAGAAATGAAGAATGGTTTATGGATAATCCCTATACTCTTGATATTACGGAAATCGATGATTTTGACAACTTGCATGATGCGGAAGAGGTATTGAAAGAAGCCATGGAGGAGACTGCAACGTTGTTTCAGACGAAGCAAAGTTTTTTCTTAGTGAACGGAAGTACTTGCGGAATTTTAGCGGGAATTTCTGCAATGACAAATCGTGGAGATAAGGTAGCAATTGCAAGAAGTTCGCACCAGGCAGTCTATCATGCAATTTATCAAAGACAGTTAAGGCCAGTATATCTTTATCCATCCATGTTACAGTATGGGATAGCTGGGCAAGTCACAGTAGATTCCGTAGCTCAAACTCTTGAGGAGAATCCTGATATATCGCTAGTCGTAATAACCTCACCTACTTATGAAGGAATTGTCTCTGACATTAAAAAAATTGCTGAGGTAACTCATCGATATGGAGCAGGGCTTTTAGTAGATGAGGCACATGGAGCGCATTTGTTATTTCAAGGTGGAAAGGAAAAGAGTGCACTCGAATGTGGAGCGGATATTGTAATTCAAAGTACACATAAGACGTTGCCATCGTTTACGCAAACAGCACTTTTACATCGAAATAGTGAGTTGGTGTCAGAAAAAGCAATCAAACATTTTTTGAAAATATATGAGACAAGTAGTCCTTCTTATTTATTAATGGCAAGTTTGGTGAGATGTATGGATTTTTTAAGGGCAGATGGGGAAGAAAAATTTAAACTCTATGGGGAATACTTAGATAATGTATATGAAAAACTTTCTAATCTAAAAAATCTTACTCTTTGGAATCCGGAAAACAAAGATGTATCGAAGCTTGTAATTGCATCAAATCGTAAGGATATAACAGGAAAGATGTTATATGAGGAGTTAAGGACAAAGTATCTTATTCAACCAGAGATGGCATCGAAAGATTATGTGTTATGTATGACAAGTGTGTGTGATACAAAAGAAGGTTTTCATCGATTTATTGAGGCAATTCTATCAATAGAAAGGGATATTGAAAAAGGACGATTTATTGACATAGATTTTAATAAGAGAAGTCTTTTAGAAGCGTTATCAGGACAAGAGTTTATTACGAAACAAGACGATACAAACGTAGAGAATCTAAATCAAACTTTTACAGAGATAGAATTCTTTGAAAGTGAATTAAATAAACTGCAAGAACCAATACGCTATTATGAGACTTATGAACTTGATGGATGCAAGGAAGAAGTAATTTTGCTTGTAAAAAGCGAGGGACGGATTGTACTGGATTATGTGTATCTTTATCCACCTGGAATTCCTCTTTTGGTCCCAGGAGAGGTTATTGATAGACCTATGATAGAAAAACTTCTCCTCTTTAAGCAATCTGGATTAAGGGTTAAAGGTCTTTTAGAGAAGGAAGGGGACTTCATTACAGTTAAAGCAGGAGAAAAGCATGTCTAAAATTTTTGTAATCATGGGAAAGAGTGCGACCGGGAAAGACACGGTCTATAAAAAGCTGATTGAATCAAATGAGCTTATGCTTAAAACAGCGGTTGGTTATACGACTAGACCAATTCGCAAAGGTGAAAGAAATGGCGTGGAGTATCGCTTTGTGACCGAGAATGAGATGGAAAATCTAAAAGAGAAAGGTCTGATTATTGAGCATAGATCTTATGATACGGTACAGGGTGAGTGGCATTATTTTACGGTTAATGATGAGCAGATTATTCTTGGTAAGAATGATTATCTTCTTATTAGTACATTAGAGGGTTTTGTTCAAATAAGAAAATATTTTGGTAAGGATATCGTAATTCCGATTTATATTGAAGTTGCGGATGACATACGGCTAGAAAGATCAATTATTCGAGAGAGAAAACAAGAAAACCCTAAGTATGCGGAGGTTTGCAGAAGGTATCTCGCAGATGAAGAGGATTTTTCAGAAGAAAAATTGATGGAAGCTAATATTATTAAAAGGTATAAAAATGTCGATTTAAATGAATGTATTAATGAAATCGAGAATGATATTAAGAGTTTTCAGATATAAAGCTTAAAAAATTAAACCATTTATGAAACTAGCTGTTAATAGGAATTTCTTAAATCATTGTAATAGGTATGAATTTCTTAAATTATTGTAGTAGGTAGGATAAAAGAAAATGCTATAATTTACAGGTACCGTATGGTATAATGCCATTAGACATTATATCAAACGTACTTGTGCTTTGACGGCAAAGTGAAGTGTACAAACGACGCGATGTGCCGCATATCATAATTGCATGTAAATATGATAAAATGTTTAATACCAAAGGATACGGTGAATGGGAGGTGAGCGCATGGAGATTAAGGTGAATCAAGTACAGCAAATCAATCAGACAGAGGTGAAAGCTCCTGTTCCAAATGGAGATGATTCTTTTCGCTTTACCTTAATTAGTAATATTGAGGAGCAGTCACTTCAGGCGCGTTTAAATCTATTAGTAGAGGAAATTTCCACTCAAGGTAAACGAATCACCAAGCATATGGATGTTACCGATATGAGAAGGTATAGGGAGTTAATCAAGGAATTTATGAATGAGGTTGTAAACCGATCACATAAATTTTCACGTCAGAATTTTTTAGATAAACGCGGAAGACATAGAGTATATGGTATGATTAAATTAATCGATAAAACCTTGGATGAATTAGCATTAGAGCTAATCAAAGAGGAGAAGGATACCATTGCAATCTTAAATCGAATCGATGAAATTAGAGGATTATTACTGGACTTGTTGGCATAGCTTTAGAAAGGCAGGGAAAACATGAATACCTTTAAAGATGTCATTGGGCATGAAGAAATCGTGAATCATCTTCAAAACGCAATGAAAACCAATAAGGTTTCTCACGCTTATATCTTTCAAGGGGAAGATGGAATCGGAAAAAACTTTGTTGCAAATATTTTTGCCGCTGCTCTTTTATGTAATGAACATGGAATCAATCCATGTACCAAATGTAAATCCTGCTTACAAGCAGTTTCAGCAAATCAACCAGATATTCGAAAAATCACTCATGAGAAAGCGAGTATTGGTGTAGATGATATAAGACTTCAGTTAAATAATGATATTGCAATTAAGCCCTATGTTGGTCCTTATAAAATCTATATCATAGACGAAGCGGAGAAGATGACAGAGCAAGCTCAAAATGCTCTCTTAAAAACAATTGAAGAACCGCCAGGGTATGCAATTATTCTGTTATTAACAAACAATAGCAATTCTTTTTTACCGACGATATTATCCCGCTGCGTTTTACTTAACTTTAAAGCAGTGGACAAGAATAGAATCAAACAATATCTCGTAGACGAAGAACATATCGTAGATTATCAGGCACAAATCAGTGCATCCTTTTCCGGAGGGAATCTGGGGAAAGCGATTAAGTATGCGACCTCAGAACGATTTGTAAAGATGAAGGAAGATATCATTCATCTTATGAACAATATGGAGGGAATGGACCTTGGTGATATTGCGGAAGCGGTCAAATATTTCTCAGAAAATAAAGGTGATATTTTAGACTGCTTGGATTTAATGCTTCTATGGTATCGAGATATTTTAATGTTTAAGGCGACGCAGGATGGTAATCTTTTAGTATATAAGGAAGAAGTATCTACCATTAAAAAGCAAGCAAAATTAAGCAGTTTTGAAGGGTTAGAGCATATAATACAAGCGTTTAGTACGGTCAAGGATCGATTGAATGCAAACGTAAATTTTGAAGTAGCAATGGAACTTTTATTGCTTTCTATGAAGGAAAGTTATCAATAGATGTCATATACGAGTATTCAATCGAATTTGTTTTATATTCTGATTGGATATCCGTATAGCTAAGAGTGAATAAAAAGGGAGAGAGGATAAAAACTATGATAAATGTAATCGGTGTACGTTTTCGAAGAGCTGGTAAGATTTATTTTTTTGATCCAGCTGGTTTTTCAATTAAACAAGGGGATAATGTAATCGTTGAGACCGCAAGAGGTATAGAATATGGCAATGTAGTTCTTGGACCGAGAGATGTAGAAGAGAGCCAAGTGGTACAGCCATTAAAGCAGGTTATGAGAACGGCAACACCGGAAGATGATGAGATAGAGCATAAAAACAAAGAGAAAGAAGAAGAAGCATTTCGCATCTGTATGGAGAAGATTTCGAAACATCAGCTTGACATGAAGTTGATCGATTGTGAGTATACGTTTGACAATAATAAGGTATTGTTTTATTTTACTGCCGATGGAAGAATTGATTTCCGTGAATTAGTAAAGGATTTGGCTTCGGTCTTTAAGACAAGAATTGAATTACGTCAAATTGGTGTACGTGATGAAACCAAAATTGTAGGTGGAATCGGAATCTGCGGAAGACCTCTATGCTGTCACACGCACTTATCTGAGTTTGCTCCTGTTTCTATTAAGATGGCAAAGGAACAAAATCTTTCATTAAATCCAACGAAAATATCTGGCGTATGTGGAAGATTAATGTGCTGTTTAAAAAACGAGGAAGAGGCATATGAGGATTTAAATAGTAAGCTTCCGAGCGTAGGTGATTTTGTAACTACGAGTGACAATCTTCGTGGTGAAGTAACAAGCGTTAGCGTATTAAAACAATTAGTAAAAGTCATCGTCGTATTAGAAAATGATGAAAAAGAAATTCGTGAATATAAAGTAAGTGACCTTCGCTTTAAGCCAAAGAAGAAAAAAGAGAAAGTGCTGCTTGATGAGGAACTTCGTGCACTTGAAGCGTTGGAAAGAAAAGAAGGTAATCATCTGGATGATTAATACAGAGAAAATTTCTATAACACAAAAAGAAGAACTTCTTTTTGCAGGGGAGAGATTGGATGAATTACATCGTAATGGCTATAAAATAATTCAAAACCCTGAGAAATTTTGTTTTGGAATGGATGCTGTTTTATTATCTGGTTTTGCTAAAATAAAACCAGAAGAATCTACTCTTGATATGGGTACAGGGACAGGAATTATTCCTATTCTATTAGCAGGGAAAACAAAAGGGAAACACTTTACAGGTCTTGAGATTCAGGAAGAGAGCGCAGATATGGCAAGAAGAAGTGTTCTCTATAATGATTTACAAGAACGTGTAGAAATAGTAATGGGTGATATTAAAGAGGCCTCCAAGATATTTGGAGGGGGCTCTTTTGACGTTGTTACGTGTAACCCTCCTTATATGAATAATCAACATGGGTTAGTGAATCCGGCTATGCCTAAGGCGATTGCGAGACATGAAATATTATGTAGCCTTGAGGATGTTATAAGAGAAACTGCTAAAGTTCTAAAACCGAATGGGAGATTTTATATGGTACATCGACCTCATCGCTTGGTTGAAATATTTTCTATCATGCGTCAATATAAATTAGAACCAAAACGGATGAAATTAGTACATCCTTATGTAGACAAAGAACCAAATATGGTACTAATCGAAGGTTTGCGTGGTGGAAACCCTATGATTACGATAGAAGCACCGCTTGTCGTCTATCGTGAGGTAAATGTTTATACCGATGAGATTTATGAAATCTATGGTTATTAGTTTATGTGACTACGTATTAATGTTTGGTATTAACACCACATGTGTGTTGAAAATATATAGTAAATTTACACTTTTAAATAACAAGGAATAGTTCGCGATGCGTACTTTTTCTTGTTTCTGGCAGTATCAAATCTGTATGCAGACGGAATCCTCTCGCGGATACTATCCGCATACAGATTTGATATGCAACGGGTGTTAGGAGGAATCATGTCAGGAAAATTATATTTGTGTGCTACTCCAATTGGTAACTTGGAGGATATGACCTTTCGTGCTGTAAGGACATTATCTGAGGTAGATTTGATTGCCGCAGAGGACACAAGAAATAGTATTAAGTTATTAAATCATTTTAATATTAAAACGCCGATGACGAGCTATCATGAATTTAATAAGATAGAAAAAGGTAAGTATCTAATAGATGCGATGCTACAGGGTAAGAATGTTGCGCTGATTACCGATGCAGGAACCCCTGGAATCTCAGATCCGGGAGAAGAGCTAGTTCAGATGGCTTATGAGGCAGGAATTGTAGTGACGTCTTTACCAGGAGCTTGTGCGTTAATCACAGCGCTAACGATTTCTGGCCGATCTACCAGAAGGTTTGTATTTGAAGCTTTTTTACCAGTAGATAAAAAAGAACGTCAATCCATTCTTGATGAGCTTGTTAATGAGACAAGAACGATTATTATATATGAAGCTCCACATCGGCTGGTAAAAACACTAAATGCTCTCCATGAGACTCTTGGTAATCGAAGAATTACCGTCTGCAGAGAATTAACAAAGAGATATGAAACTGCATTCTTAACTACGATAGAGGATGCGCTTGCCTTCTATACGGACAGTGAACCAAAAGGAGAGTGCGTGGTACTAATTGAAGGGCGTACAAGGGAAGAACTGAAAAAAGAAGAGCAGGAGCGATGGGCAGAGTGGACATTAGAAGCCCATATGGATTACTATCTCGGTCAAGGGTTAAGTAAAAAGGAAGCCATGAAATTAGTTGCTTCTGATCGAGGGGTATCTAAAAGAGAAATTTATTCGCAGCTTCTTGATCAAGAATAAAAAAGAATACTAGAGCAAAGATAAAAGATATAAAAAAGTATAGGTAATATGCTTAATTGTAAGCATGATTTCCTATACTTTTTTTGCCGCCAAAGTATGCATCCAGCTATATTATATCTGATTTTAAATCAAGAAATATTCGAAGGAATGATAACTTAAAATAAAGAGTAATTGGCTTTGCAGAATGATAAATAAATTTGAATAGATTATACTGCAATATGTAGAACTCTTTATATGTTAGGTTGTAGCATGTTTATTAATTATTCAATAATTCCTGCAAGTTTAGCAAGCTCCATAATAGAACTCTTAGCGACTTTTTTACCGCAATAATCTACTAAATCATCTTTACTTCCACTGAAAATATCAGCTGGCTCATATTTTTGAAGAATAATCTTACCCTCATCTACGAAGATTTCCAATGGATCTCTCTCGCTAACACCAAGTGTTCTTCTTAATTCAATAGGAAGTGTGATGCGGCCTAACTCGTCAAGCTTTCTAACGATACCTGTACTTTTCATTATAGTACTCCTTTCAATGTCAAACGAACATATAAACTGTCAAATCTTGTAATTATTTTGAATTACTTACTATAAATTATCATATAAAGACAGGTGAAGTCAATTCAAAAAAATGTTACATTCTAGCATTTTTTTAAGATGCATATTCACAAAATGTAAAATAAGTGTATAGTTTCGTCAAAGTTAACGTTTTCACCCTCTTATTTACTTGTTAAAAAGAGAAATTGTAAATAAATGGCGAACTATCAGAAAATAAGACATTATATAAATTATTATAAATAATTAGTTGTTTTAATTGATGATTGTAAGCATTTTCATTTCTTTTATGAGAGGTTTAAGAATTTACAATTATCCCCTATATATTATCCGAAAATAAAAGAAGGTATATATACCTTATATCGTCTATATGTAAAAGGAAAGTACATAAGTAATTTATCCTATTTATTACTTCAACAATTCAAACCACAGATGCCATACCAATATGAAAGGAACGTGTTATAGTATTGATACGGAATAGTAGGAAGAATAGATTCTTCAATAATCTCATATGATTAAAAAAACGAATGGTTTTGCACTATGATAAATTATCTATGGGCATTCATGATTATTATTGGAATTGTGTACGGTGCATTTACAGGTAAGATGGCGGATATCAGTACAACAACCATATCCTCTGCAAAGGAGGCTGTAACCTTATGTATTGCAATGCTTGGGGTTATGTCTCTATGGATGGGGCTTATGGAGGTTGCTAGGGGCATTGGGCTTATGGATCAATTAACAAGGAAACTTCGGCCATTACTAAAAATTCTATTTCCGGATATACCGAAGGATCATATTGTAAATGAGTACATAGCATCTAATATGATTGCTAATATCCTGGGACTTGGGTGGGCTGCCACACCAGTGGGTTTAAAGGCAATGAAAGAATTAGCTACCCTAAATAAAAATTCAAAGTTTGCAAGTTGTGATATGTGTACGTTTCTTATTATCAATATTTCTTCTCTTCAGCTGATACCAGTTAATATTATAGCATACCGAAGTCAGTATGGTGCGGTGAATCCTTCCGACATCTTAGGTGTTAGCATCCTTGTTACGCTCTGTTCTACCCTTGTTGGTGTTGCTTTTTCTATTATAGCAAGAAAACTATCTAAGAAACCAAAGTATTAAGATTCGAGCGAGCATATAAATCGCATTCTTAGATTCTTAACATAATAGATTAACAACAAAAAGTAGAAATGGAGGTAATAACAATGAAGTTTGTAGTCTACCTATCGGATTATATTATACCACTACTTTTCTTTTATATCATCGGTATGGGAATTCTCATGAAAAGACCGGTTTACGACGATTTTATAAAAGGAGCAAAAGAGGGATTTCAAGTGGTACTTGGAATTATGCCAACGCTCATTGGGTTAATGGTTGCTATTGGAATCCTACGGGCTTCTGGTGTGTTGTTATTGATATCCAATGCTCTCGATGGGGTCACTTCTGTATTTCACTTCCCATCAGAAATTGTTCCTCTTGTAATTATTAAGATGTTTTCTTCTTCTGCAGCAACAAGTCTATTGCTTGATTTATTCAAAGAGTTCGGTCCAGACTCTTATATTGGTAGATTAAGTAGTATTATTATGAGCTGTACCGAAACGATCTTCTACACAATGGCGGTGTATTATATGACTGCTGGAGTCAAGAAAACAAGATACACATTAGCTGGCGCCCTAGTAGCTACATTAGCTGGAGTTATTATTAGTACTTTATTTATGGGGTTAATGTAATTATCATGATTGGTTGCGGATACAACGCTTAATAGGATTATATCGGGCGATAGCTACACTAAATTCTTCAAAACCAAGAGTTAAAAGCGTGTTAATAGCGGTTGTATTACCTGCCAGTTCACCGCAAATACATACAGGTATATGATTCTCTTTTCCTGCTTTTAATGTCATAGATAGTGCAGATTTTAACGCACTTGGTAACAGTTCATAGCGATTACCAACGGAAGGATTTGTTCTATCAATAGCAAAAAGATACTGTGTCAAATCATTGGTTCCGATACTAAAAAAATCGCAATGCTTTGCTAGAACGTCAGCATCTAGTACGGCAGCTGGAGTTTCTATCATAATTCCTATTGGTATTTTGGAGGAAATGGACACTCCCTCCTGTAACAGTTCTTCCTTACATATTGC
The DNA here is from genome assembly GCF_031997925.1 of Lachnoclostridium sp. Lineage (NCBI taxonomy): Bacteria > Bacillati > Bacillota > Clostridia > Lachnospirales > Lachnospiraceae > Lachnoclostridium > Lachnoclostridium sp. The sequence continues at coordinate 12,901 of NZ_DAMADT010000033.1, forward strand.
AAGTATTTGCTTCGCAAGAATGAGTTCAGTTACATCTGCTATCATCGGAAATAGGATTCTTAAATTTCCGCGAACACTAGCTTTTAGTAAAGCACGTAGTTGTGGCTTCCACAGTTCTTCGCGGTCTAAGTAAATTCTAATTCCACGGTAGCCTAAAAAAGGATTATTTTCTGCTGGAAGAGGATAGTAAGGAAGCGTTTTATCTCCACCAATATCTAAGGTACGTATCGTAACTTCTCCATCAGCAAGTAACAATATATCTTTATAAGCTTGATATTGTTCCTGCTCGGAAGGTAAGTTATTTCGATTTAGATAGAGAAATTCACTACGGAACAAGCCAATATGTTGGCATCCAATTTGACGTAATTTTGTTACTTCCTCAAAGTTCATCACATTTCCAGATAGCTTGATAGGGTTCCCCGCCAAAGTTATTACTGGTAGTGATATGAGATTAGCCTCCTCCTCTTTTAAAGCAAGAAATTCTCTTAATTTAGTTTGATATTCTTCTTTTTGATTCAAAGTAGGATTTTGTATGATATCTGTTTCATAGGCATCTAAAATAAGCTCTTCTCCATTTGTAAATTGTGGGAGGAGCTCTTTTGCTGCTACAATTGCAGGGATTTCAAGACTTTTTGCAATCAAAGCAATATGACTATTACTGCTTCCTTGCCCTAAGATAAGTCCTTTTATTAAGTTAATGGGAATCGCTAATGTTTCTGAGGGGGATAAGTCATCCGCGATTATGATGGATGGTCTGGTCAAATTTTCAAAGGGTCTGGAAGATACTCCTTGTAAATGAGATAAAAGGAGCTCCCTGACTTCAATGATATCGGTAACACGCTCTTTTAGGTAAGGATCCTCCGATTGTTCAAAGAGAGTGAGATAATCCTGATAGCTTTCATAGACTGCAAGCTCTGCATTGCTTCGTTTTTCGCTTATCGCAAACTTTACCTGTTTCATGATAGAATCGTCACGAACAAGCTCTGCTTGGGCTGCAAGAATACAGGTACTGTCATGTAAGGCTAGTAATTGACTTGATACTTCTTCTACCGAAGATAGATATCTTTGGTATTCCGAAGAAAGTTGATTCTCTAATAAAAGATGTTTTGGAATGGTGAGGAGCTTTTCTGTTACAACATATGCTTGTCCTATCGCTATTCCTTCAAAAGCGGATATACCACCGTGTAATTTATTCATAGTAGCCTCCATTTTGGTTATATATTGATTATTGTATTGGTACATTCGTTATTTCTATGGTTGTTCTATCAAATGATGCGTTTATTAACGTAGGCATTAATTGCTTATAAAAATGAAAAAGTTATTCATGACAAAGGATGTTCGTGGAGCACGCTTTTACCTTGTTTGGCATTACCTTTTATTTTTTTATTCTACCACAAATTCAATTGGAAGAAAAGGGAAGCAACTAGTATTAGATCGAGAAGAGCTCGTACTGATAACTTTGTTTTTAAGTGCAGAAGAGTTATTATTTTCTTATGAAGAGAAAAAAGATTATGGAGTGATATCCTAGGTATATGGAAAGAGAATGGAGTAAGACATGAAAAAAGTAGATTGCAGTAAGTATAAAAAGACAACGGCTAAACAAAAAGCGGATAAAAGGAATATCCAAGGATAAATTAGCCAAGGTTATTACTTTTAATCCGCTTTTATTATAGATCATAAAGCCACTATCTAATATTCCTTCTTTTCTACAATGGATACGCTAATTAAAATAGAGATGATGAGTAAAGCAATAGCGAGAAATGGTAGGAAACGTACTAGTTTTAAAAGAAATTCCTCACTAGGAAGCGGAACATTTGCTTTACTAAGGATGACAATCAGTACGGTCGGAATACCAAAGAGTCCAATTATAATAAATCTGCTTTTCTCAACTCCAAACTTAAAGTTAAAAGGGATATTGATTGATATAAAAAGTATACCAATTGATAAAGAACTAACTATAGTAACAAGACTTTCTGCGGTAATACTCTTATCTATAAGTAGTGAGAGGGCAAGACACAGAACTCCGGTAATACCGATTGCGAGTATGCTTATTAGATATTTACTATACACTAACTGCTTTCGTGTAACTGGCATCGTAATTGCGTATTTATTCCACTGAGAACGGTCATCATAAGCAAGAGAAGTCATGGGGACAAAGACACTAAAAAGCGTTACCATATAAGCAAACATACTATAATAACTTGGTTCTGCGAAACTTAAAGCCCCATAGAATATAGCAAAAAATATAATGATGATAAGTTGTTTTTTTAATGTAAAAAGGTCTTTTTTTATTAATCCTAACATAGTAACCTCATTTCTGGCGCTCTAGCGCCTTTTTATAAAGATAGCTATATCTTTGATGGCAGAAATCGTTGTTTTAAAATAAACCTATCGTTTTCCTTTGATATAGAAAAGCATAATATCTTCAATCGTAGCTGGATCTACAACATATTGCTTATTCATTGCAATTATCTTGTTTATCAGTTGTTTTTTAACAAGAGCTTCAATACCAAATTGATTTTTGCGGTATCCAATTACAGCTTCTTTCGTAATATGAGTGAAATCAGATTCGGAACATTTTAGGATTCCATAGGTTTCCAGTAAATTATCTTTCGGCTCTGAAATTAGGATATGGCCATCGTGTATTAGACAAATATAGTCACAAATCTTCTCCAAATCGCTGATAATGTGAGAAGAGATAAGGATGGAGTTTGTCTCGTCTTGTATGAATTCTAAGAAAACATCAAGGATTTCATCTCGTACTATAGGATCCAATCCGCTGGTAGCTTCATCAAGAATTAACAATTTCACATGATGAGATAAGGCACATGCGATAGATAATTTCATTCGCATTCCTCTAGAATAATCCTTAATGCTTTTGGTTTCAGGCAATTTAAATTTCTTTGCATATTGATAAAAGATAGAAGAATCCCATTGTTTATAAATACCCTTCATTACTTGATCTACATTTTTAAGGTTCAAAACTTCTGGAAAACAACAGTCATCGAAAACGACACCAATACGTTCTTTTGTCTTGGCAGAAATCTTAAGATTGTCTTCGCCTAATACGGTAATACTTCCTTCATCCCGTTTGATCGTATCTAAAATTAATTTTATAGTTGTACTTTTTCCTGCACCATTCTCACCAACAAACCCTAAAATAGAGCCTTTTGGAAGTCTAAGATTAATGTGGTCTAAGGTAAAATCAGAATATTTCTTCGTCACATTATTAAGTTCCAACGCATATTCCATAGCTATTCTCCTTTATAAAGATAGGTTAATAAATCAATCATTTCTGGCAGAGTAACACCGGCAAGAGTGGCAGCTTCTACTGCTTGTTGCAGATGCTCCTCCATACTTCGTAGATGCTCCTCTTTGATAAATTCAATATTTTTACCGGCAACAAAACTACCTTTACCGGTCATGGAGACGATAAAGCCTTCTCTTTCTAATTCCTCATACGCGCGCTTTGTAGTGATGACACTAATCCTTAATTCCTTGGCTAAAAGTCTCATCGAAGGAAGGGCGTCCCCTTCTTTTAATTCACCGGTGATGATGAGATTTTTTATCTGGGAAGTGATTTGATCATAGATTGGCTGGCCACTTGAATTACTAATGTTTATGTTCATGCTTCCTCTCCTTGTTTCTTTACCACATTATGAGCTTTGAAATGATAAATAAAATACTTACTGTAAATGCAATAACAATCAGAAGATGTGTAGTAATTATTGATAAAAAGTGCAATAATGCAAAGTCTGACATCGAAACAAGCATCTAGTTTCAATGATATAGCTTATCAATTAGTATTCTTAAATTTCTAATAAAGGTCATTTTTAGTATCGTTTATCGATTTTCATAATATGATTTTAGTTACTATAATATATATATTGTATATATTGATTATATACACTTTTTTTAATATTACAAGAGGGAAAATAAAAAAATAAAAAATAATTATACGAGGAAGTAGCGAAACGAATTCCGTGTATCCGCTTTGACTCGGTAAGGTTAGCCTAATAAATTTTCTGTAATAAGGAGAACTATGGAAGAAATCGTGATATAATTGAATCATTGAATATGAAATAAGGAGAAATATAACTTAATGGAACGGATAGAAAAGTTAGTGTTACTTATCAATCAAAAATTAGATTTCTTAAATTCTGATAATACCATAAGGGCAACCTATCAGGAGGAAATAAAAACGATATCTATTGGAGATGTTACCAATGGAAGGGTACTTCGTATTCCCATAGAGAATGAATATTTTTTAAGTTTCCCGATTCTCCTTGAGCTTGAAGTAAAGCAACTGTTAAGTATTTTTAATGAAGAAGATCAAAAAAGAATAGAACATGCAATTGAGTTTCAGAAAACTTCATTTTTATTATGCTAAGCTATAAAAAGGTAAGGTTATTAGATAAAGTTTTTCACACAGTGAATTTCTATGCAATTCACTGTACAGATATTATGCCTGCAGACGTAGGCTATGGAAAGGCATGGTTATTAATATGATTTATACTGTGACATGGAATCCAGCACTTGATTACATACTTCACGTGGATAATCTCACGAAGGGGAAAATTCAGCGAACCAAAAAAGAGGAACTATACCCTGGTGGAAAAGGAATCAATGTATCTCTGGTTTTATCAGAGTTTGGAATTGATAATATAGCTATAGGCTTTTTAGCCGGATTTACCGGAAGAGAGATTGAGCGATTGCTGAAGGAAAAAGGATGCGAGACAAAGTTCATTTATACAAAGGATGGGATGTCTCGAATCAATGTTAAAATACGTGATAGCGAAGAAACAGATATAAATACAAGTGGGCCAGTGATAGCAAAAGAAAATATCGATGAGATGATGAATACACTATCAAACCTTAAAGAAGGTGATTTTTTAGTACTTGCAGGGAGTATTCCGGCGACATTAAGTAGTAATACTTATGAGGTGATTCTAGAAAGTCTAGCTTTAAAAGGTGTCAAGACAGTCGTGGATGCAGAAGGAGAGCTTTTACGAAAAGTGTTACCGTATCATCCATTTTTAATAAAGCCGAATGAAGAAGAGCTTAATGGGCTATTTTCAGTTAACATAACGAAGAGAGAAGAAGTTATTTATTACGCAGAAAAACTTCAAGAACTTGGTGCAAGAAATGTTTTGGTGTCCCTTGGTGCAAAAGGGGCTATTTTTCTAACAGAACAAAAAGAAATCTATCAAATTGAGGCAGTAAAAGGAGAGGTAAGAAATACTGTGGGCGCAGGGGATTCTATGTTAGCTGGATTTCTCGCAGGGTATATAAAAACAGGAAATTATCAAAAAGCATTTGAGCTATCTGTACAAACAGGAAGTGCAAGTGCATTTAGTGATTGGCTACCAACGAAGGAGTTATATCCTCAAATATTCATATAATTTTATTGCATGCTATAGGATAACCTAAAAAAGTGTATCGACAAATAAAGGATAAGCCCTTATAATTATAGGCATTCTAATAAAATATGATTGCAGTAATTTTTATATAAAGATCGAAACAAAGAATCTTATCTTAACAAAAGTTTTGTGTCTACGCTGCAACCACAGACTTGGATGCGCAAAATGCAGCGCAGGAATGAGGTAAAAATGATATTTGATACACATGCTCATTATGATGATGAAGCATTTGATTTAGATAGAGAAGAAATATTAAATAATTTAAAGAACGAAGGAATTATAAATGTTGTCAATATTGGAGCTAGCTTAGAAAGCTCCAAATCTTCGATTGCACTTGCAAAGAAATTTGATTTTGTGCATGCCGCAGTTGGTGTACATCCTGACCAGACAAAAGAGTTAAATGAGGAAAATTTTAATAGTCTTTGTGAGATGGCTAAGGAAGAGAAAGTGGTTGCAATCGGTGAAATCGGTCTAGACTATTACTGGGATGCTACAGACAGAGAAATACAAAAATTTTGGTTTAAAAAGCAGTTACACCTAGCAATGGAGGAAAAACTTCCAGTGATTATTCACAGTAGAGATGCAGCAGCAGATACGCTTGAGATGATGAAGGAAGCAGTTGCCTATGCAAAAGAACGGAATAAAACCTTAACCGGAATCATACATTGCTTTTCCTACGGAACAGAAATTGCGGATTATTATCTGAAACAGGGATTTTACCTTGGTATTGGCGGAGTGGTAACTTTTAAGAATGGTAGAAAGCTAAAGGAAGTTGTAGAGATGGCTCCATTAACGAGTCTTGTATTAGAAACAGACTGCCCTTATCTATCACCGGTGCCTTATCGAGGAAAGCGAAACTATTCCGGTTATTTATCTCATGTGGTAGAGGAAATTGCACTCATTAAGAATGTAAGTGTTGAAGAAGTAATTAGACAGACAACGGAAAATGCACGTAAAGTATATCAGATGTAATAGTAGAGCCTAAGGTAGAGTCTTAATAGCCAGGTTCAATTTTACAGTTATGAGATTACAAGTGAAGCTTGCATTTACGAAACTTAAGAATGTAAGCTATAAAGTCAGAAGGAAAGAGGAAATTAAATGGCATATTTGGGAGATCCAAAACAGACAATTGAAGTGCTAAATAAATATCGTTTCATATTTCAAAAAAAGTTTGGACAGAACTTCTTAATTGATACTCATGTACTGGAGAAAATTATTCGTTCCGCTGAGATCACAAAGGATGATCTAGTACTTGAAATTGGACCAGGTATTGGTACAATGACGCAGTATTTATGTGAAAATGCGAGAGAAGTAGTAGCAGTAGAGATTGATAAGAACCTGATACCAATATTAGAGCAGGATACACTAACTTCCTACGATAATGTTACGATTATTAATGAGGATATCTTAAAAGTAGATATTAATCAGATTGTGAACGAGAAGAATGGTGGTAAGCCAATCAAGGTGGTTGCAAATCTACCTTACTATATAACAACTCCAATTATTATGGGTTTATTTGAAGCACATGTTCCAATTGATAATATTACAGTTATGGTACAAAAAGAAGTTGCAGACCGTATGCAATCTGGTCCAGGAAGTAAGGATTATGGTGCTTTGTCATTAGCGGTACAGTATTATGCGGATCCATATATTGTTGCAAATGTACCACCTAACTGCTTTATGCCACGTCCTAATGTAGGTTCTGCTGTGATTCGTTTAACCCTTCATCAGGACTCACCAGTTAAGGTAAAGAATGAAAATTTACTGTTCCGATTAATTCGAGCTTCTTTTAATCAGAGAAGAAAGACGTTAGCAAATGGTTTAAATAATTCACCGGAAATCTCGCTATCAAAAGAATTGATTAGTGAGGCAATTGAAGAGCTTGGTGTTGTGGCTACGATTCGTGGAGAAGCACTTACTTTAGAACAGTTTGCGAAATTAGCGGATATTATTGATGAAAAAATAAAATAGGTGTGCTTACATTGGATTGGAGGATATCTGTGAAAGTTAAATTCTTATGTCGTTTACAAAATCGTCATAAGCAACAGATTTATAACCTACTTACCTTAGACAGTGAAGATAGAGTAACAGAAGATATGGTAGCTGGCGTACAGGTATATGAAGAATTTGGCTTGCCACCATTTGCTCTTCTTTATGAAGGGGAAATGGTAGTAGGTTTTTTTGTATTGCTCTGCGTGGAAGAGGATAGTGACGGAGAACTTGTTGCAGAGGGAAGAGTTTATATTAGTGAAAATGAGAAAACATATGCTGAGTATCTAATACAGAGCATTAAGGAAGAATACGAAGAGTTAAAACATCTATCATTACTTAGTGATGAGGACGTTCCTTCCCTAACTGGTTACCCTCATTATGCGGAATACTTTATGCGTCTTTCAAGAGGAGGCAACGATCAGGCAAGTATCGCAAATATATCCAACTCTATGGATACTGAGGTTTCTAAAACCAAAACAAGGATAGAAGAGAATAATAATCATAGCAATGAGGAAAAGGGTAGGGTGTCATTCTTGGTTGAGCCAATGGATCGATCACAGGAAGAAGAGGTACAATTTTATCTTGAAACATTAAAAGATATCTTTTCAATGAGTGATGAAGTTGCTACAGGGCATCTAGAGGAGTGTTTAGAAGATAGTGACTTTAAGTTATATATAGTGAAATTAGATAAAAAGATCATTGGTACATGCAGCGCCTATATTGGTACTAAATCAGATACTATCTTTGATATTGCGATAAGTAAAACCGAACAGGGGAAGGGTTATGGAAGATTGTTGTTAGCAAAGTTTCTAGAGATGCTAAATAGCCCGCTAAAAGATATCATCCTTCAGGTTAGTACAAAAAGTGAAGCTGCATTTCATCTCTATGAAGAGTTTGGGTTTCATATAGAGCAAAAATTATTGTTTTATGTGGTATGGTAAGAGTATTACGGTAGATATATAGGGTGTTTTAATATGAACAGTGTTGTGATAAACAAGACATCGTTATTTTGTTGACTTGTTTATTTTATAATATTATAATTGACTTAAAATTAAGTCAAAAAGGATGTGATGATATGCCACGGACAGTAGAACAAAATACTATAGTTAGAGAGACACGAAAAAAACAGATACTTGAAGCTGCACTTACTATATACGTACGTTTGGGATACTATGGTACTGATATGGATACGGTGGCAGCAGAGGCTGGGCTTGCCAAAGGTTTGGTGTATTACTATTACAAAACGAAAAAGGATTTGTTTATAGAACTTTTTGAATGGATGTTTCAGGAAGGAGAGGACTTTTCTAATTCGATCCTTGAAAAGACGGAAAGCATGGATGCATTGGAGCAACTAATGTACTATGTGTACGCTGTATTTGGAGCGAATAAGAAAAATCCTCGTATGATGCAGTTTTTTATGAGAGTACCATTCGACGCATATGCAGTATTTAGTAAGAACCAGCGGATTGAAGGAGCACTAAAGTCTGATCTGCATCGATTAGCGTTAACTAAAATCATAGAAAAAGGTATGGAACAGAAATTAATACCGATTATGAATCCTAGCAGCGCTGCTAATAGTTTTTGGACAGTTTTTGTTGCTAATCTATTTGAATATTCAAGGCTCATATTAGGAACACAGGAAACACCAAAGAATGAGGAAAAGGCATTGAGAGATGTTGTACAATTTTGTTTTCAGGGATTAGGGATCGAATATAAAGTCTGGAATTTTTATTTAGAGAAGATAGTTTCTATGGAGAAATAAGGAGGTATCCTATATGAAGGTTTATCGTAGTTCGAAGGCTCAGAATAATATTTTGAATACCTATGATAAGTTAATTTCAAAGTGGAATGTTAGGGTGGATGAAATAGACATTCCGACTACTTATGGTAACACACATATAATCATGTGCGGAGATAAAACGAAACCACCATTAGTACTCTTTCATGGTGTTGGGGATGATTCAGCTCTTATGTGGATCTTTAATGCAAAGGCTTTAAGCGAACAGTTCAGAGTATATGCTGTGGATACGCTTGGTGGTCCGGGTAAGAGTTCTTTAGGAGAGGGTTATAAGAACTTTGATGATGTAGTATGGATTGATAAAGTGTTAGAGGGTTTAAAGCTAAAGAAGGCGTCCTTTATGGGAGTTTCTCATGGCGGATATTTAGTACAGCTATTTACATTACATAGGCCTGAAAAGGTTGAAAAGGCAATATGCTTATCGGCAGCGGTTCCAATTGGAGAGAGTGGGAGCCCTATGAAGACGATGATGAAGATTTTCTTACCAGAGGCTTTATTTCCAACGAAAAACAACGTCAAAAAGTTGCTAAAGAAAATGTCTGGAACAAACTATTCCGTATTTACAGAGGATAATCTTATTATGGAACACTATACTTCCCTGCTTAGAGGCTTTAATAATATGGCGATGAAATATCATAAAGTGAGGTCCTTTTCTGAGGATGAGGTAAATAAAATAAGGGATAAAGTATTCTATCTGGTTGGGACGGAAGATCCTTTTGAACAAATGGGAGGGGCGTTAGCACTGAGACGGTATCATATGAATGCCAAATTTTATGATGGTGTTGGGCATGGGATTAATCATGAAATATCGAATGAAATCAATCAAATGGTAGTGAAAATTTTAAAGGGAGAGATTACGGATTTAAGGAATGTGAAATAATGCAAGGCTTAATATAGAAAAGGAGTCCTAATTGTAGGAGTAATTATTACCTTATCAAAGTGTAGTGATATCATTCATATTGGTACGCTTTACTAAGGTAACTCATAAGGCATCTTATAAGGTGACTCATAACAAAAGAAAAATCCAAGGGAAAGCTTATGCTTACCTTGGATTTTTCTTGTTCATGATAAGGAAAAGTTCGAGTGGAGTGCTCTTCCGTGCATATGATGATTTATATTTTACTGACCGACTTGATGTAGATTAGAGAAGTTCTCAAGGCGTTTTTTTAACCTTTACCCCTTACTATTCTGCTCTTTTATTTTATCAGCTAAATCCTGTAAATAAAGATAGCGTTCCATCTTTTCTTCTAACTGAAGTTCTACTTCCTCTTTTTCTTTCATGAGAGCATCTAATTTAGAGTACTCAGAGGCAGAAGTTGCAATGGCATCATCAAGATTAGATATCTTTTGTTCTAGCTCTTCAATATCAGCTTCAATGGTATCAAATTCTCTCTGTTCATTGTAGCTAAACTTTAACTTCTTTTCTGTAGTTCGTGATGATTTCTGGTTTGTATTGTCCACAGAAGAGTTGGATGAATTACTGCTATTGTTGATAGAGGTCTCATTTTCTCTTTGTGATTGTGGATAACGTTCTTTCAGTGTATCCTTATAATCAGAGTAATTTCCTTCATACTGGCGAATTATGCTATTTTCTTCAAAAGCAAAGATACGAGTTGCAATCTTATCAAGAAAATAACGGTCATGGGATACTGTGATTACAATTCCTTGAAAACTAGAAAGATAATCTTCTAGAATCGTTAGGGTTTTAATGTCTAAGTCGTTGGTTGGCTCATCTAGAACAAGAACATTTGGAGCATCCATTAATATCTTTAACAGATAGAGACGACGTTTTTCACCACCACTTAACTTAGAAATCAACTGATGTTGCATCGAACCAGTAAAGAGGAATTTTTCACACATCTGGGATGCTGTAATGGTTCCGTCTGTAGTTTGAATAAAATCAGCAGTTGCACGGATGTAATCTAGTACCTTTTGATTTTCATCCATATATTCATTTTCCTGAGAAAAATATCCTAGTTTTACGGTTGTCCCCATGACTACCGAACCACTGTCAGGCTCAATTGTTTGAGTTAAGATACGAAGTAGCGTGGATTTTCCACAGCCATTTGGTCCAACAATTCCAATATAATCTCCCGGTAAAAAGATATAGGAAAAATCGTTAATTAGAGTTCGGTCTTCATAAGATTTACAGATGTTTTCAAGCTCTATTGTTTTCTTTCCTAAGCGAGAGGCAATAGAAGACATCTCTACGGACTGATCTACTTCTATTTTCTTACGATCACGAAGATCCTCGAAACGTGAAATATGAGCTTTTTGTTTGGTAGATCGGGCTCTTGCACCACGCATCATCCACTCAAGCTCTACACGGTAAAGGCTCTTATTCTTTCTTTCTGTAGCAAGATCCATATCCTCGCGCTCTGCCTTTAACTCCAAAAACTTTGAGTAATTAGCGGTATAGGAATAAAGTTTACTTTTATCTAATTCCACAATACGGTTGGTAACACGGTCAAGAAAATAACGGTCATGGGTTATCATAATAAAAGCCCCACGGAACTTACTTAAGTAATCTTCAAGCCACTCAGTCATGGCACTATCTAAATGGTTCGTAGGCTCATCTAGCACTAAGATGTCTGCTTCGGTTAGCAAGGTACGAACAAGTGCAATACGTTTCTTCTGACCACCAGAAAGATAGGTGGTTTTTTGATCACAGTCTTCAATACCAAGCTTTAGCAGCATGGCCTTTGCTTCTCCAGCAAGATTTCGATATTCTTCTTTGGCTGTCTTTCCTTCAATCGCGTTTTCAAGAATTGTAAGTGATTCATCGAATTGTGGGGTTTGAGGCAGATATTCAATTCTTACTTGCTTACCTTTGGTTATAGTACCTTCATCTGGTTCTTCTATTCCAGCAATTAACTTTAAAAGCGTTGATTTACCGGTACCATTGATACCAATTACGCCAATTCTATCATTTTCATTAATTCCTAGACTTACCTTATCAAACAGCATACGTTCGGTGTAACTTTTGCTGATATTTTCCATGGTTAATAAATTCATTGACTACTCCGTTCTAGCACGTTTTGTGCGAATGCCAGGTTTATATTATGCTAAGAATGACTTAGATTCTTAATAACTAGACACATTTTACACTATATGTAATATAAACGCAATGGTAGGGCATTGTTAGTGATACTTGTTTTAAGTAAGCATATTTTTTGTCATAGTACAATAGGTTATCACATATATTAGGATAAGACGGGCTCATCATAAATATTCTGGATGAAAGGGCAAGAACGGTAGTGAAAAGAAAAGGGGTGCAGTATGACCAATTACAAACGCTTTGTATCGTATTTTTATCAATATGATTCGGGAAGAAAAAATAACAATACTGGATATGCGAGAATAGAAACTAGCGATGAAATGTGTAAGGTTTCTCTAAATTGTAACCTTAGAACAATTGCTGGTCGAGTGTGTAGAGTATACTTCGTAAAAAGAAACCGGGATCAGACAGAAGGCATAATAGCTGGAACTGCAATCACGAAGGCAGATGGAGTAGAAGCTAGAGTTACGATGCCAAGAGGAGTTATAGAGGATACGAAGGTACGTTTCTACGAGATCACAGGTATCGTTGTTTGCTTTTCTAAGGATAATTATTTTGTTACAGAATGGGATGATATCCCGATTACATATCATCAGGTAGCCTCTTTTGAGGATAAACTTTTAAGTGCTCGAGAAGAAAATGAAAAGGTTGAATCAAAAAAACAACCTTCTGTTGTTGAGATTGTGGATACCAAGACAGAGAAGGTAATTGAGGTTCTACCAGAAAGCTCAAATCTAGTAAGTAGCACAAAGAATGAGGAGAAGGAAAAGCTAGAAAAAGTAATCGACCAAGAAAATGAAGCTTTAAAAATAGATAATGTAGCAAAATTTAATGAAAAAGATATGGTCATAGAGGATGGTTTAGAAATAAAAGAGCAAGTAACAGATACGATAGCAAGAGTTGATAATACTGAAGTAGTACTGGATAATACAGAAATAACCTTTGACAATGTTTTAGAAAATATAGAAGACACCGTGGAAAAATCCGCAGTAATGAAGGATGATGTAGTGCAAGAAGAAACGGTAGTTGAAGAGGGTAGCGTAACGCAAGAAAAGGTTGTAGAGGAAATAGAGAAGGAGATAATTGACGAAAGAGAAGAAGTAAACAAAGAGGAAGAATTTATGGTATCCTCTATCGAAGCAGCTCAAGTAGGGGATTGCCTAGAAGAGGATGAATTGGCACTTGATGATACGGATGAGTTAGTAAATGATTGTAATACTACACCCAGTATGTCCGAGAAGGAAGGCTGGTGCGACCACCCGTCGGCAAGATCCATTATGGATCGTTTTCCTCATATGTATCCTTTCGATGACGGAGAAATAACCGAATGTGTTCGTATTGAACCAAAAGATCTTGGGTCACTACCTATGGATGCCTGGGTTCTCGGTAATAATAGCTTTTTACTTCATTCCTTTAGTACTTATCGTCATCTTCTTTTTGCAAAAAAGATGTCAAGAGAAGGAATTTACTATATGATTATGGTACCAGGTGCTTATAACGTAAGGGAGAAACATATGGCTGGAATGTTTGGTTTTAAAGATTTCAAATGTTCTAGAAGACGTAAATTAAGAGATGGAGATTTCGGATACTGGTATGCCTATATCGATTATAGTAATACTAGTACTATCTAAAGAATAGTTATAAGCGAGTAGCGTAAGCGGATTGCGAATATCCGCTTTGACTGGAAGTTTCACATTACTTTTATCAGAATAGGGGGGTCACTTTGAAGTGAACCCCCTATTCTGATGTTTATAAATGGTATTTTATAAAACTCTGTGATTCATTGCAAATAAGTAAATGATGAACTTGGCTTCATTAAATATCGGTATAAATTAGTGAATATTTGAGATGGTCTTCTCTCTTTCCACAGATCTCGAAACCTCCTCGTGTAATTCCTTCTAGATGAAAGTTCAATTTCTCAATGAGATGAATGGAGGGGAGGTTATTTTTCATGATGTCCGCTTCTATTCGATATAGATTATAATCATGAAAGATTCTTGGTATTAGAAAGGATATAGCTTCTGTCGCATAGCCTTTATGTAGCTTGGAGGAGGCTAATTTATAGCCTATCTTGCAGGAATTATCAGGGTTTTTGTGTATGTTATAAAAGTTTACAGAACCAATAATCTTATGAGTATTACTTTTTTCAAATAGATAATATCGAACGGCCTGGTTATTTAAGAATAATTGTTGCTCTGCAGCGAGAACGAAACGCTGGTGATTAGAGGTATAAAAATTATTAGGTCGAAGTGGCTCCCAAGGTTCAAAATGAGAACGGTTAATTAGATAAAAATTGAGAACAGATGGAGCCCAACTTGGATCTAGATTTTTTAATATAAGATGCTCGGTATAATATATTGAGTCCAAAAAACGCCTCCTTGAAACAAAAATATACTTGAAAACATTCCTATTCAGAAAACCGGAAGTTTGTGCCGAGGACGACGCAGGCACAAACTTCTGTGCGAAAGAAATCGAAGGTTTCTTTCACACTTCAATCCCGCGTAAGGATGCATTAGGTAGATAGAGTCTTGCTATCTCAAGTAATTCAGTCAGTTCCTGTTTATTATAGCCGGTAAGATTAGTACCGATTAAGTCACCGGAGTCAACAAACGCTTGTAGATAATAAGGGGATGCCCCTTCAAGCCACTTACCAATTTCCTCAAAATCTTTTTTGGTATGTAGTTCTTTTACAACAGTAGTTCGAAACTCATAAGGTATCAATCCTTCTTTTAGAAGATTCACTGATTCTTCTATGATATTCATGTTAAGAGTTTCAATTCCGCAAGTTTTTGCATAGCTTTCTTTGCTATTTTTAATATCCATTGCTACCATATCGATGGTATGTTCTTCGATTAGTTGACGTATGAGCTTTGGATAAGTACCATTCGTGTCTAACTTTACGAAATACCCCATTGATTTTACTTTGCGAATAAAGTCAATAAGGTCTGATTGCAACGTTGGTTCGCCTCCAGAGATACAGATTCCTTCTAATATATGTTTACGAGAGGATAGAAAATTTAGAATCTCTTCTTCACTATATTGTGGAGTTTCTTTAGGAGAAATGACAAGAGAGGCATTTTGGCAAAATGGGCATTGAAAATTACAGCCCATAGTAAATATCGTACAGGCAAGATGTCCGGGGTAATCTAAAAGCGTTAGTTTTTGTAAGCCGCTGATTTTCATAGTAATCTCCTTTCCTTTTCCTTCTTTTTTTGTTCACGAAGTAGGACAAAAAAGTCTTGCAATAGTTTCGTACATTCCTCTTGCATAACACCTGTTTCTAGTTCTACCTGATGATTAAATTGCTCCATTTGTAATAAGTTAAGAATGGAACCGGCACAACCAGCCTTCGGATTCATAGAACCGATAACAACACGATCCATTCGTGATTGAACAATAGCACCAGAGCACATTTGACAAGGTTCTAGAGTTACGTACATTGTACAACCTTCCAAACGCCAATCGTTAAGATATTTTGAGGCTTTCTCTATTGCAAGTATCTCAGCGTGAGCGAGCGCGGTTTTTTTTGTATTTCTCTTGTTATAACCTCGAGCAATAATTTTATTATTATAAACGATAACACAACCAATTGGTACTTCCCCAATTAAGGCGGCCTTTTTTGCCTGAGCTATCGCAGCTTTCATATATTTTATTTTCTCATCCATTTTTTTAGTCTCCTTATAGCAACTAGAATTTATGCTTATTTTACATAGGATGTATGGATTATGAAATCTACCTGAATTATAAAAATCCATGTAAATTACAGAGGAACATCTCTATCATTATAGCATTTTACTGTAGAAGTACAAGGCTATATAACCGTGCGCCCTGCATGGGCGCAATTCAATCCACGTAAATAAATGGGTAGAAGTAAGTGAAGCAATCCGTGTTCTTTGGAGGAAGAGATAGAAACAATGGCGAGATAAACAGAGAGATAAGTATAGAATACATAGTGATTTGCATCTGTAATAAATTTATAAGATTTTAAACATTCATTTGACACATTCTGGTAATAAATTAATGTTTATAATAAAAAGAATATGGGTATGATACAAAAGTTAGTGATATAAGGTCTAAGGGAATATCTAAATTCCAACAAATCTAACGGAGGATTAAGTTATGAAGAATTGGGTTTTTAATCATAAGAAAACTGAAGAATCAAATGACTTATCGGAGGAAGAAGGATCAAATGACTTATCGGAGGAAGAAGGATCAAATGACTTATTGAAGGAAGGGCCAAATGGTTTATTAGAGGAAGAACCAAATGACATATCCGGAGAAGATTCAATTTATTTCAAATGGAAGAAAAAATACCGTCGTTTTTTAGTAGGTTCCTTGGTAATTGTTTGTATAGGAATCGTATCTTTTGCCGTTGGAACTCGGTCAGGACGAGGAATTTTTTATAATTTAGCTGGCTTATTTCTGCATGATGCTATGGACACTTCACCAGAAGTTCTTCAACCATTAGTAACGCCTTACCCAGAAGATGATGTGAATCCCGATGATCTGGTTGATCTCTTTCCAGAGTCAGAGATTACAGAAGGATCGGATAAAAATATTGTACCAAGAATTGAAGAGGGTGTAGAGAACTTTCTTTTAGTTGGAATTGAAGAAATCAGAGGAAATAGGAATACAGACAGTATAATAATCGCTTCAATTAATAAAAATAGCAAGGAAATTACACTAGTGTCATTACTTCGTGATACGTATATTGAACGTGAGAATCGAGCTAAAAAATTAAACGCCTATTATGCAGCCGGAGGAATGAATTCACTCATCAGTGTAATTGAGGAAAATTATCGTATTAAAATAGACGGTTATGCTTATGTAAACTTTGAGGCATTTGAGAAAGTTGTTGATGAATTAGGTGGAGTTGATATAGAGCTGGGAGCAAAAGAAGCTGCTTATTTAAATGTAAAAAATTATATTTCAAATCCTGCCAATCGTACTGTAAAAGCTGGAATGAATCATCTTAACGGTAACCAAGCACTCGGCTATTCCAGAGTTAGAAAGGTTGAAACTTTAGGTGGAGTGAATGACGATTATGGAAGAACCTTAAGACAGCGTCGTTTACTAACTGCTATATTTGATAAATATAAAAAGAAAAATATATTTGACTTATTATCTATCACATCAAAATGTCTTTCTTATGTAAAGTCAAATGTTACTAGTGGGCAAATATCAAATACAATAGAATTTATTGTTGAGGATGGAATAACAACCTTAAATTCAGAACGTTTCCCTTATAATGGATTGTTTGAGGATCCTTCTGAGTATAATGGTATTACTTATCCTATTCTTCCTAACTGGGAAGAAAATATAGTTCGCTTGTATCAAGATTTATATAAAGACACGGAAGAGGAAGCAAGGGCTGCGTATTTAGCTACTGAGAATTAGTCTAAGGTTTTTATTTTGTGTTATTTCTAGTGGGATATCCCTTGAGACAATTACTTAAATTTTTTGCATTCATAATAGAAATAGCCATAATTTGAAAGTTTACTTCATAGGGATAACTATTGACAAGTAAGAAAAAACAAAGTATACTAAACCTTACCTCACACAAAGCTTACGTTTTGT
Organism: Lachnoclostridium sp.; assembly: GCF_031997925.1. Lineage (NCBI taxonomy): Bacteria > Bacillati > Bacillota > Clostridia > Lachnospirales > Lachnospiraceae > Lachnoclostridium > Lachnoclostridium sp. The sequence goes on from NZ_DAMADT010000033.1 coordinate 30,746, forward strand.
GTCTGGTGTATGAATAGTATCCAACTGTGGATACTGCTTATAAGGTAGCAATGAGACCACTGGTCTTTTTATTGTTATAAAGTTTCCGTGCAGCCGGGGAGATAGCGGTGCCCTGTACCTGCAATCCGCTACAGCAGGGGTGATGTCTTGCCTAGGATAACTTATTGCATAGCTGCCCTTTATAAGTGATGTTGACGTTTGGGTCTTACGCAATGAAAATTTGTGAACCGTGTCAGGGCAGGAATGCAGCAGCACTAAGCAAAACCTTTCGTGTGCCGTGAGGGTGCCTGGACCGAGTTAACTGTAAAGGTAACGTTTGTGGTAATTATTCGAAGCAAGGCGCACGGATTAATAAATACATGACTAATTATCCATATACATTAATAAAAAATATGCCGATATAGAAGAAGTATAGCCTACTTTTTATATCGGTTTTTTTGTTTCTATTTTCCGATTTTCGATAAAAAGAGAAAATATACTTTCCCATTATACTAAATTCGATTATAATAGATGAGTGGAACATCTTGGTTTTGGGGTTTGAGAGACAAATTATAAATCAAGGATGGGCAGGGTTATAATTACACGAAAGCAAGGAGGCGCAGCATTTGTTATTAAAACCAAATACGGTCAATCAATTATTAAAAAACACCGTTATTTTCCAAGAACAAGAGGAAGTAACTTACATATGCATGGTGCTAAAAGGTCGAATAACTGCGATTAATCATGGGAGCCGCATTGTCCTGACGCAGGGGTGTATGTTTGGCATTCATGATTTATTTTTAGGTAGATATTTAAGTAATTATGTAGCATCAGAGGACGCGGTTATTTATCCTTTCCCGGTAAGTGGAGTGGATTCCCTTCATGAAATTTTTGCGTTCAATAAAGATTATCAAGGTGTTATAATTTATTCCCTTTGCTACTATATCAGGGAACTAAGTCAGGTATTAGAGGAGATTAGTCGATGTGATGAGTCCCTCTTTGACTATTTAAAGGATGAATATTCCTATTATGTTAATGCGGGTCATAGTAGTAAGCTTCCTGTATATGCTATACCAAAAATTGAAGAATTAGAAGGTTATAATTCAGAGGTTGAATTTAATCATAGAGAAGCAGATTTCTTCTGTGAATGTTCCAATTTACCACTTGCTGCGGTAAAGACATTTTATGGACACAGTGAAAGCATGACGATGGCACATGTCGAGGATGCGTGCGCTATTCTTGCTAATCTTACGCTAAATTGCCAAGAGGTTAATGTTCACCTTGAGGACACCTTTAAACTTCTTATGAACAATAGTGAAATGTGTCTCTTTAAAAGAACAATAGCACTTTATCAGGACTTCAAGAAGGATGGTCTCGTTAATCAAGAATTAATGCGTCGGATTGATAATATGGTAGATCGTATTAATTCTGTAGATAAAATATTATCGCTATATACAAATCATAGTGTAACGCTGGAACGTAAAGAATTTGAAGAATTATATTTAAGTCTAGTTGTAGAAACTGAACCAGAGGAAACTACAAATAATGATACTGCAGATATTAAAGCAATGGTAGATTCTTTACATGGTTCGATGCGACAGATATTCAATTTTGTTGAGCTAGAAAAAGAAAAAGTAATAGCATTTACAAAAGCGGTCGATTACTTTGTAAATGCAGAAGATCGTTTATCGCCAGACGATGAGATGAGATTAAAAAGAAGAGAAATTACAAAGCTATATTATGAAATTTATGAACGAGCTTTCTTAATTTCCTATAAAAAACAAAAAGCGATTCCGAAGGCAATTGAATTATTTTTAAGATATGGATTCGTAGATGAGCGCTTATTGACCGAACAGCAACTTCATAGCTTATGCAAACTAGATGCTGGAACAAATGAAGGGCCTTGTCGTATTTATACGTTGTATGAATGGCTTAGCTTAATTATGCAAGGAAAAAGAGAACCATCCAAAAGCGAATTCGACTTAGAATATGTGGATCATCTTAGAGCACTGCGTAAAAAGGGAGAAATCACAGAGAGTGTAGAGAAAGAGCTTCTCGTCGATGTGGATAAGAAACTTCATTATGAAGTTACGAATATGTTTGCCTATAATAATAAGTTATTAAATGGACAAATCTCTATTTTCATTCCTATCCTTTATAAAGAACAATTCTACAATGTCGTAGAGAGAGCAATGCTTACCAAGCAAAAAATTAATGACTCCTTTGAGAAGGTACTAGCAATTGATTATTCTGCCTTCCACCGTGAGTCCCTCTATGTCAATGCGGAAGCAGGTATTGAGAAAGAATATATTATGAAACAAGTGCTTCCAGAGATTATTATCCTACCAGTCGCTGGTTCAAATGGTTCTATGTGGCAGGAGATTAGTATTAAGAGAAGAAATAATCCGGGTCGTTTTTTATTTCCACAGTTTATCGATTCCAATTTGGATGATATTATGATAAAATTGTTTGCACGATTCCGTTGGGAATTATGCAGATGTATTCAAGGAACTGCTTGGAATGATTTAAAACATAAGTCCCTTACTTCAGAATATGTAGATTATATTCAATTCTACCGCAGAAATCATGATTTATCTGAGGAGCGGAAAGAAAAGTTAAAACTACAGATTCAAAAGGGAAGAAATAATACAAGAGAGATATTTGTAATTGATTATGAGGCATGGATTAAAGGGGAGGCTTCTGGTGCCATTCGACTAAATAAAGTGGCAAGAGATCTTCTCGCTACGTATTGTCCATTCTCTAAAGAGATACGAGAGAAACTGGCTACGCAACCGCTGTTTGTGGAGGCGTTTGCTAGGTATCAACGTAACACTACTAAGAAGATTAGAGAATTAGAACTTCGTTTCCATGCATTAACTAAAGAAAAAATCGAGTTGACAAAGGAATTAGAGGACACGATGTCCTTTTACCGAGAACTTTAATATTTACTGCCCCAGTGGTTTTTCTGTGTAATCGCTGGGGCTGTTTGCGTTTATTTGGAGGTACCATGAATCATACACTACGGAATGATATTGTAAATAATCATAGTACTCGTATGCAGTATTTAAAAAAATACATACCATTTTTTTTATTGCAACAGGTATCTATGACTCAATTTAAGGATGGAAAATACGCCATTGTTGACATGGGATATGTCACAATGGCTCTTCTTCGTTATTTTATTGAAGAAAACCACTTTAATGAAAGGAGCGTTACCTATCAGGAAGTAGCGGAGTTTTTATCGGAGTTATTAAGAAACGATTTTTCCTTATCCCTCTATGGAGAGGAAGAAAAGGAACTAATTGATTACCTTTTTGATAAGATAAAAAACGATGGGAAGCCATTTGTTATGGATTATTTTGATCCAGTAGAAAAAAAGCAAAAAACAACCAGAGTAAAACTTTTAGAGAGTAGGTTACTGGCTGGTAGTGTAGTGTATTCCGTTACCGCGGATGCAATCGAGTTTTATTTAGAGACCAAAGAGGTAAAGGAAGAAAGCAAGATTAATATCCAACAGCTCTTACTGGAAAAAATGATTGAGACCAAGAATTTTACGGGTGGTACGGAGGTTGTTAGACGAATTAACAGTGAAGTCAATCGTCTTAGACTTAGAAAGCAGGAAGTTTTAAGCTTATTAGGTGTCAATGTGTTCGAGGGTGCAAAAGCTTTAGAAGATTTTCAAAGAACGGGAATGCAGTGGTTTGACAGAGAACAAAAGGCTTTCTTACGAAACAAAGAGTTAACGGATCAGGCACTTAAAAAGGCAAGTGTAGCTGGGGTTAGTTACCAAGCCTCTTTAAAAGAAATCTATGAGCTTGAGACAGAACTAAAAAAGGCGATGACCAATCACAGTAGACTTTTATCAGATTGTACTGAACTTCAGATGCGTTCTGATGAAATGATAAGAAAGCATAAATATAGCCGCTTTAGAAATGCCTTTGATTTTACGGATTATGTAGAAAAGGCAAAGAATAAAAATGATGTATCCTTATTAAAATCTATTGTTTCCCCATTGTTTTCTCCAAAGATTACAAAGACTTTTTATCTTGGAAATATTGATGAACTCCTAAGTTATACAAGCCAAAAGGAAGAAGTCGGTGAAGTCGTTTTAGAAGTGGATGAAGTGAGTTATACATTTGACGATGAAGTTGAAGAAGAAAGAATCTCACAGAACTATGAAGCGATGATAAAGACGTTACTTGATATGCTACTTGTAAGGGAAAATTTCTCACTAGCACAATTCAATCATGAACTTGAGTTAAAATTTTTTGATGACATCTTTAAAAATAGCGATTATTACTCCTTCTTAGTTCATCTAAGTCAAAAGAAAGAGTATGATCTCTCAGAGATAAGAAAGCATCAGGACACCTTCTTTGATGGATTTCTAGCGAGATTTCTTGAGGAAGCAAGACATGAGAGGTATCGTAAATTACGATTTTCTCTAAAACTTCTTTCGGATCAGGAGGGAGAAGAAGAGAAGGTTACCCACTTAATTACTGATATATCTGGAAATCGTGAATTTGTTACGACCAACATTTTATTTGTCCGGGTTTGATGCATTGTTTATGCCGCTTTTGGCGGCATGGTTACAAGTGTGTAGAGAATTTCTAAGACGTCAAAAGACGCCGTCTATGTAATTCTTACACTAGTTTTATGCATTGTCTATGCCGTCAAAATGAGAGAAGATAGGAGATTTACAATGTTAAATAATAAAAGTCTTGCAAAGGCAATGGAAGTTTTTCAGGCATTAATTATCGGAGAAGAAATTAGCCTGGAGACTGGGAAAAATGCAGATTATTATGAGGCTTACAGTAACAATGCTGAAGTTAATGATCTTGTGGAACAGATGGCGAAAGGAATGAACTTAAAAATCTACGATTATAATTATAGCCTCTTTTTAACTGCTGGAGACCACAATCGTGTGTTTGGATATACAAACGAAGAATTAAAGCGTGCGATGGGATTACGTCTTAATAAGGAGTTGTATCTTTGTTACTTTATCATGTATAACATTATGGTTAGTTTCTATAGTGATTCTGCAACCTATACCTATACAGAGTATGTAAGAATTGAGGAAATTCTAGAAGCAGTTAGCAGAAACCTTACAAATATGATTCGTAACATAAACATTCTAGTACGAAATGAACTAGAAGAGAGCAGTTTTGAAACACTTGCACTAACTTGGGATGAACTACCAGTGGTTAGCAGTGAAGATACGAATGGAATTCGTGCCGGTAGGGGCTCTAAGTCAGGCTATGTAAAGCTTGTATTTAACTTTCTAACTCTTCAGAATCTTTTTGTGGAAGCACAGGAGAAGTATTATCCAACCAACCGATTCCACGCGGTGGTGAAAAACTACTTTGAAGAAGAGAGAGGTAGATTATATGAGATGCAGCAACAACTAGAGGAAAAGGAGGGGTAGGAGGATGCCACACATTAATCGTATCCGTGTAAACAACGTAAAATATAACTTTGGTACGCAGGCGTATGATGATTTCATCATGAAACCCTTCTGTCACAACACACTCTATGACCTTGCAAATGGTGGTGGAAAAAGTGTATTAATGTTACTTATGCTACAGAACATGATTCCAAATTGTACGTTAGATGAAAAACAGCCGATTGAAAAGTTGTTTCGTACCGGAGATGGAAGTCAGACCATTCATTCGTTAATTGAGTGGAGATTAGATGATTACGATACCGAAAATGGATTCCGTTATATGTTAACTGGATTTTGTGCAAGAAAAGCAACCAACCAGGTACCAGAAGAGGTAAAGGATACTGCCTCGATTGAGTACTTTAATTATTGTGTTTTTTATCGGGAATACAATGAAAATGATATCAAAAATCTTCCTCTTGTAAAGGACAAAGAGAGGATTACGTATACTGGGCTTAGGAAATATCTAAAGGATTTAGAACGTGACAATAATTATGTGGTAAAAATTTTTGACCGTAAGAGGGATTATCAGGCGTTTGTTGCTTGCCATGGAATCTACGAAAGTGAATGGGAGATCATTCGTGGTATTAATAAAACCGAAGGCCATGTAAGAACTTATTTTGAAACAAATTATAAAACTACTCGCAAAGTAGTGGAAGATTTATTAATCGAAGAGATTATTCAAAAGTCTTTTGCACAAAAAGCGGGTGGTTCTGAGGAAGAAGAAACGATGTCCAAAACTTTACTTGACATTAGAGAAAAGCTTTTGGAATTATCTCGTTGTAAAGATGAAATTGCAAATTATGATAAACAAATCGATGTATTACAAAATTTTTCTCACCGATTAGAGGGCCTCGCCACTTTATGTCAGGAGAAAGAACAGTGTGAAGAGGAATTAAGGAAGGTATATTTAAAAGCTTCCGACATGACAGAGGAGTCGAAAGAAAAATACGAAAGTCACAAAGAGCAGGTTAGAGAGAGTGAAGAAAAACGCGAGGAACTAAAAAAACGCCTCGAAAGTATCCGAGTATTTGAAACAAAGAAAGAGACGATTGACCTTCATGAGCGATTAGAAAAAACGGAAGAAGAATATCAAGCTCTGTTTGAAAAGCTGCAATTAAATCAGACTCAGTTAATGAAAAAGGAATCAATGAATGATTACCTTGAGTATCTTAGCGAGAAGCAGAAGAGAAATGAGGTCTTGGAGTCTATTCATGCGGTACAAAATAATAATTCGGACCTGTTATCAGAAATTCATTCCTTGGTATTTGAAAAGAAGAAGCGTTTCGATGCTTATAGAACAGAGTGTGCTCGTTTCTTAGATGGTCTTAACCTTGAAATAATTGAAGTACAAAAGGTGCTTGAGATGGCAAATGACAAAGCGTTATCTGGAGAAAAAGAATATGCGGTTGTTACCCATCAATTACAGGTGCTAAACACTAAGAGGCAAGAGCTAGGGGAAAAGATCACGATTCTCATGAGAGAGGCAAATTTATTATTAATAGAGGAAACCGAAAAGCAAAAGCATGCAAGTGAAACAAGACTTAGTGAACTTAGAGAACGGAAGAAGGCGACCGAGGAGAAGAAGTTATTTGAAGAAGCGTCCTATCAGGAAGCAAAAATTAGTGTAGCAAAGCTCTCTCTTCAAAGTTCTACCTATAAGGAACAGCAAGAGGAAGAAGAAAAACAGATTGAAAAAATTGTTTCAGAACGAAAAAAATTAGATCAACTGCTTCATGTTTATGGGCAAAGTGGATTAGGAGAACTAAAGCAGGAGATTTACAAACGGCTTAGAAAGATAATTCAAACAATTGCTATTGAAAAAGAAATTGTGATAAAACTGAAAAAAGATAAAGAGGACTTAGAGTTAGGGCGTTTCTCTGGCAATGAAGAGGTGTTACAACTCGCTGCTACAACACTGAAATCCCGTTATGGCATCGATGCTGTGACAGGGGTAGAGTATCTTCATTCCCAAGAAGCAAAGAAACGGAGTGACTTAAGCTTAAACCTACCATATCTTCCATACGCTATCATCCTTATAGGTGAAGAAAGCACAGAAGAAATTATACTGGAAGGAAAAGAATTTGAGGAATATGTAATTCCAGTAATTCTGGAGCAAAGTTTAGATAGGGTAGATAAGTTATCTTTGCCAAAAGGAATTAGTTTGTTGTCAAAGGATCAGAGTATTCTTTTTGATGAAGCACGACTTAAAAGGCAAGTTAATAAACTTGAGGATGAGATTAGGGAAAGAGAGAATCACATTTATCGATTACAAGATCAGGAAAAAACATATTCTGAAGATGAGGAAAAGGTGTCACTCTATCAGGGAAATCAAGAAGAAGTATATGGAAAGCTGATAGAAAGTACCAAGACACGGAAACAGAAACTTGAGGAAGTAGAAATTGAGCTTAGAAAAAGACGGGAAGAGTGTCAGGAGAGAGAAGATCAGATTATAGCCTTAGGTCAGTTGGCTACTGAACTACAAAAAGAGTTTGAGTCTACAAGTAGAGAGATAAGAAGTTTAGAGGAGTTACTTGTTTTTAAGAAAGAGTTTACCACCCAAGAAGCTGAACTTGAAAGCGAAGGGGCAAGAAAACAGAAGATAAAAGAAATTTTATCTCAGGTATCAGAAGAAAAGGTAATACTATTTGAAAGAAGCAAGGAGCTTGAATCTGTTAGAAATTCTAACAAAGAAGCCTTGAATAAACAGGAACTCCTATGGGAAAGTAAATACCAGCTTTATTACAAAGAAGGGGAGTATAAAGAAATATCTCTTACAGATGAAGAGCTAACGACGAAACTCCATGGATGCTTATCGGCATTAGAGTCAAAACATACCGATTTAGAAGATAAAAACCGCTTAGTTAATTCTTATGTAAGTGCTATGAATCGTTGTCTTAAGAGTATTCAAGGTAGAAGTATCTCCTTATCAATGTTAGAACAGATGCAACAGGAAAATCGTCTGTTTGAAACTAGCGAAAGTGAGATTTCCTCATTAAAAGAAGTGTGTAAAACACTTGAGAAGGAAACCGAAAGGGCAAAGGTAACATGCGATACTCTCCGTTCTGATTATCATAGACTTCTTGGTAAGTGCGATCAAGCGGTCAGTGCATTAAAAGAACAGTATGGGGATGGTCCTTTTGAGTCTTTTGATGGCTTTGACTTAGATCGATTAGTAATCGATACCAAAGAGCAATTAAATCGCTTAGATGCAGAGGCAAAGAAATATCAGAGTATATTGGAAGCTTGTAAAAAAGAAGAAGCATTATTCGAAGAGATGAAAAAGGACATCGTTCGTATGCGAAAGGTTGCAGATACTTCCATTTCCGAGGCTGAAACAGATTCAAGCCGAGTTAAATACACAGGACTTAGCACAGAGAAGTTATTCTTAGAATTAAAGGAGCTTGAGTCTCGTTTCTTTGAGAATGAAAAGCGTGTGAAACAAAAGCAGGAGGAATTTGCTCATAACAAAGGCAAGACTATGGATTCCTTAAAACTTCTAGGTGCTGTTATGTTAGCGGATGAGATTAGCCAGAATGTAAAACTCCCTAACACAGAATCTGAGACCAGAAGATTAATTTCTAGCCTTAGTGAGGTCAATGACTGTTTAACGTTAGAAAAAGACCGTATCTTTAAGGGAATTGAAGATATGCAAAATATCAAAGACAACTTTGAAAATCAGTGTTTACAGCGTTGTATTTATATCAAAACAGAACTGGAACGACTTCCTAAGCTTTCTCGTATTACGTTAGAGGGAGAATTAATTCCAATGATTTCTCTGCACATTCCTTATGTGAAAGAAGAGTTCTATAAGGATAAGATGTCCTCTTATATAGATGAAATCGTAAAAGGTGCGGATAGCATGAAGGATATGAATGAAAGACTTAAGTTTATTCGTAATGCACTGTCCTTAAAGAAACTATTTTCTGTTATTGTCACCGATATGAATGCAATTAAGCTTAGTTTATATAAGAGAGAGCGTATCAAAGAGCAAAGCCGTCATCTTCGTTATGAAGAAGCAGTTGGAAGTACAGGTCAGTCACAGGGTATTTATACACAGTTTTTAATTTCGATTATTAACTACATTACCAATATCAATTCTCATAGGACAGAGAATAGCGGATTACGTAAAGTTATCTTTATTGATAATCCATTCGGTGCAGCAAAGGATGTTTATATCTGGGAACCAATTTTTGAGCTTCTTAAGGCAAATCAGGTGCAGTTAATTGTTCCTGCCAGAGGTACGACACCAGCAATTACGAGCCGATTTGATGTTAACTATGTCCTTGGACAAAAATTAATCGATCAAAGACAACAGACCGTTGTGGTAGATTATCATAGCTCGGTGGAAGCAAGAGAGACTGAATTTACTCCATTAAAATACGAGCAGACGAGTTTTGAGTTTTATCAATAAGGAATAAGCGGTTTCGTTAAAAAGTCTTACTATACTTATTTTTCAAAATTCATAAAAGGTTAATGTAGAATTGTGATAAAAAGAATAGCAGAGGTAAATTAGTAGTGTTCCGACAAGGAAAGATTTTGTGTCTGATACGGAAAGCCCTAATTTACCTCTGTTTTTTACTAAAAACGCTATATGTTGTGGTTGTTCTATTGATACTACTTGTTAATTGGAAACGATAATGATAATATTAGTTTAGATTATGTCAAAAAAGGGAGAATTGCATTCGGAAAGAAGGGTTAACAATGCTAGAAGTAAATCACGTACATAAGGCTTATCAAAATCATACCGCTGTAGAGGACATTAGTTTTCAGATGAAGCAGGGCGAAATTACAGGTTTAATTGGTCCAAACGGTGCGGGAAAATCAACAACAGTATCGATGATCGCAACTTTACTTCGACCGGACAAGGGGCAGATTCTTTTCAATGGAGAGGATATTTCAAAAAATCCTAAAATAATCCGAAGCTCCTTAGGATACGTACCTCAAGACATTGCACTCTACGAATCACTGACTGGAATGGACAATTTTGAATTTTGGGGAAATGCCTATCATTTATCAAAAACACTGAGGAAAGAACGAATAAAGCAATTAAGTGATATGATCGGTTTTACCGAGAGTGAGTTAAATCGAAAAGTAAAAGAGTACTCCGGTGGTATGAAAAGAAGATTAAATATTGCGGTAGCACTGTTACATGAACCTAAATTAGTAATCTTAGATGAGCCAACCGTTGGGATTGACTTACAATCTAGAAAACAGATTTTATCCGCTATTGAACAGCTAAAGAAGTCTGGAACTGCAATTTTATATGTAGGCCATTATTTAGAAGAAGTGGAACGCTTGTGTGACAGGATTCTTATTTTTAATCAAGGAAGATGTGTATGGAATGATACCGTATCAAATTCCCTTATACGAAGTGACCAAAAAATTTCTTTAGAGCAGCTCTATGAGGAATTAAGCATTAATTGATTAGTATAAATTGAATAGTATAACCTTACAGAAGATGTCTCCTGTTTCTTAGTGAAGCTGTTTTGACATTATGATGAAGTGTGTAAGATCGTGATTCATAAACACATCTTGCATGTATAATTTTGTAACAGATTTTAAGATAAAAAATTATAGATAAAAAATTATAGATAAAAAATTATAGATTTCTAAACGAAGTAATATAGTCATATCCGTTTTTAATTCTTATAGATTAAAAACGATTGGCGCTTGGAGGTTAGAATGAAGAAATATAAATTAATCATTCAGATAGAACAAATAAAGAAATATCTAGAGCAGGGGCAATTAAAAGAAGCATACGATTTGGCTGAAAATGTAGATATCAAAAAGTTAAAAAGTATGTCTGATTTAGGTGTGATTGCAGAATGCTACTTTCAAAATAAAAGATATGTTGAAGCAAAGGAACTGTTTGAGCAAATCTATGATACAGTGAGAACAAGAAGAGTTTTGGCGCAAATAGTTCATTTGACAATTAAATTAAAGGATATTATTGAGGCAAATTATTATCTAGAAGAATTTATTAAAATAGCTCCGGATGATTTTTATCAGTATATATTCCGTTATAGCATCGATAAGTTAATGCGAAAGCCTATCGGTGTATTAATTATGGATTTAGAAAAGCTGAAAGAGGTCGAATATATTGAATGTTGGGCTTATGAGCTTGCAAAATTATATTACAAAAGTGGTAATGAAGCAGCTTGCCGCAAAGAATGTGAAAAAATCATTTTGTGGTTTGGCAGCGGTGAATATGTAGATCGAGCAAAGGCACTTCTGGATTTTTATAATGGTGATTTAGATATAGATATGCTCCTTGAAACCACAAAGCAAAAGGACAATAAGATTGAAGAAAATAATTCGAAGAACATAGATAAACATGCAAACGAATTTAAAGAGAATATCGAATATGAGAATCTCGAAGATAGATGTAATGAGGAAATTTCATATCAACTTGACGAGAACGAGTTGGAGAGTAAGGATAATTCCCCAATAGACAGAAATGATACAAAAGAGGACAATTTTAACGCACTTGAAAACAATATAGAGCAGGAAGATGGAGTGGATGAGGATTGTCTAGAAGAGAATGAACAAGGAAAGCTAGAGTTTGAAGAAGAATCCAATGAGGAGCTAGAACAAGAAGAAACGGAGAAAGAAGAGCTCGAAGAAGGATTTAAAGAGGAATTAGAGCAAGCGGAAATAGAGCAAGAAAGAAAACTAGAGGGTGAAGAAGGATTTAAAGAGGAGTTAGTACAGGAAGAAATAAATCAAGAAGAGAAGATAGAGCTTGAAGGAGGATATAAAGAAAATCTAGAACAAGAAGAGATACAACAAGAGCCAGAAGCAAAGAAGTCATTACAAGACGAGGGCTTACAGGACAAGAAAACACAACAATGGGATGAACAAGCTAACATAATAATTCCGCCTGGATTTGGAAAGTCTAAACATAAGTTATTTCATAAAAAGTATGACCTACAAAAAGATAATATCGGAATAGATGATACTATAAAGAGTAAAACTGTTGATGAAACTATAATAGAAGAAGATACAGAAGCAAGTTCAAAAAGTTTGATTCATTTTGATTTAAAATCCAATGCTGAACTCATGGATAATTATAACTCAAAGCTTTTGCCTCTATTAGAAGAAAAGAATATTTCACTAAGTGAAATATTCGGTAATTTTATGAGAGTTGACGGGTTGAAGGAGGATATACTTCAAAGTCTTGAATCAATGATTCACTCTGTATATGGGAATCAAAATTTAATTATAATGGGTAGTAAAGATAGTGGGAAAACACTATTAGCCAAGAAATATGCAAAATTATTGCATCGCTTATCTTTTATCTCTTCTCCTAGAGTTGCACTCATTGATGCAAAGAAGTTAAATAAAATGGACTTTATTTCCAAAAGTCATCAATTAAAAGATTGCATCATGATTTTACAAAATTCTCAGAATTTAACAAGAGAGACTTTAATTCGCTTAATGGAGTTACAGCATATACCAGATCAGAACATTATTTATATGTTAACTGGAGTAAATGAAGAAATGGATCAACTATGGGAAGCAAACGAGGATTTAAGTAATTATTATCCGATCCGTATTATATTGCCTGAATATAAGGTGGAGGATTATGCAGGATTTGCCTATGACAAAATATGTGAAGCAGGATACAAAATAGAAAAGGAAGCATTTGAGTATTTAATAGAGGTAATCTGGGATAAAATAAAGAGAAAGAGAGAAAATATCCTTTCCGAAGTTTTCTCAGATCTCAATCAAATGATTATTGATCATGAAAAGCAAAATGAACAAGTGTTATTAGAATTAACCCGTAAGGGTAGCTTGAATCATTTTGATCTTTCTATATTAAAAAAAGAAGATATTAAATGATGCCTATCTAAGTTGAACAAGTTTTCTATACTGTTTCAGGTGTAAAAATGCCATATAAGCAAGCATTTTTACACCTGAAACAGTAGAAAACTAATATTCAAATCTGATTAAATTTTAAAACGAAGTCGGATTTCTTCTTTCAATCGTTGGCCACCTTTTGACTCAACATTTTTCGTTATATTTAATATGTAGGACTCATTTTGTGCATAGGCCTCTAGTGGTTCAATTTCAATATAATTATTAACAGAATCATATTGAATAGTGGTTTTAAGTGAAGAACCATCTGATCTTGTTACGTAAAGGTTCATATTATTGACGGTGGAAGGATTTAAGGGAGCTGAGAATTTAACTCTCCAAGCAAATTTTCCTGTTTTAAATTTTAAATTCTGTCTTATCAGGGCTGGATCACTACCAGAAACAGCTTCTATATCGATGTAATCGGTTGGCATATTGTTCACCTCAAAAAGTTTAGTATATTATAATGTTTAATAGTTTATTTTAAATATTTATCGGAACTTTAAGCGTATTCCAATATGGGCTAAATGACGCAATAGCAGCACCATTTATCAGAAGTTTGAAATTCATTTTCTAATAGGTTGTATTATATCAAATTATCCCATATGTGTCAAAATTAACAAGTAAAATTAGAAAGGTATTACAATGGAGAAAGAAATTTTTAAACCTGGTAATATGTTATATCCATTACCAGTTGTAATGGTCAGTTGTGCTGACGAATTTGGGAATAATAATATCATAACGGTAGCTTGGTGCGGAACGATTTGTACTAATCCACCTATGGTTTCGGTTTCTATAAGACCGGAGCGACACTCTTATTCAATAATAGAAAATACAAAAGAATTTGTTATTAATTTAACCACAGAAGAACTTACGAAAGCAACTGATTTTTGCGGTGTTCGTTCAGGTAGAGACGTGGATAAGTTTAAGGAGATGAATTTAACTCCGAAAAAAGGAGAGAAGGTGAACGCGCCAATTATAGAGGAATCCCCTGTTAATATCGAGTGCCGCTTAAAGGAGATTATAAAACTCGGTTCTCACGACATGTTTATCGCAGAGGTTGTAGGGGTTCAAGTCGATAAGAGATCTATGAATGAGACTGGTAAATTTGAATTGAATAAGACAAGACCGGTAGTTTATTCCCATGGAGAGTATTATGGTCTTGGAACTTTACTAGGAAACTTTGGTTACTCTGTAAGAAAACAAAAGATACAAAAGGTTGATAAAAAAAATAGTAAGATGCCGCGGGGTAAGATTAACGATGAAAAAAGATAATATTGTGTTAATTGGGATGCCAGGCGCCGGAAAAAGTACAATCGGTGTTATTTTAGCTAAAGTAGTAGGGTATCAGTTTATTGACGCAGATTTACTCATTCAAGAAAAAGAAGGGCGTCTCTTACATGAAATTATCTCTAGTGATGGACTAGAACGCTTTATACAGATCGAGAATGAGGCAAATCAAAGCATTCAAACAAAACATACCGTGATTGCAACTGGGGGCAGTGTAATCTATGGTGAGGAAGCGATGAAGCATCTTAAAAGCATTGGAACAGTCATTTATTTAAAGATAAGCTATAAGGAGATTAGTAAGCGTCTCGGAAATATAATGCAAAGAGGAGTGGTACTAAAAGAGGGACAGGATTTAGCAGGTTTATATGAAGAACGTTGCCCTATGTATGAACTCTATGCAGATATTGTAATAGATTGTGAAAATATGGATATTGAATCTACAATGGAGACAATTGTAGAACGCGTGCACACAATTATAGAATAAGTCAGTCGAGCTTCGAGAGAAACGTTGGAAAAGGTAGTTAAATACAGGGTTTTTCGAAAAAAAGTCATTTACAAATTTGAGCTTTGTGTTATAATCGTTATTAAGATATCAATTTTCACAAATTCAAGACGCAGTTTATGTGCATTTTAACTATGGGTCACCATAGGCTTTTTGCGTGGATGTACATCGCTGCGTTTCACGCATGTTGATGACTAACATGGTAAAATAAAGCAGGAAATGGAATATGATATAACTGCATTAATAATAGATAGAGGTGCGAAATGGAGCAGTATATTATAAAGGGAGGCAAGGCTTTAGCCGGTGAAGTTACCATCGGTGGGGCAAAGAATGCAGCATTAGGTATTTTGGCGGCTGCTGTAATGACGGACGAGCAGGTTACAATTGAAAATTTGCCGGATGTTAGTGACATTTGTATTCAACTTCAAGCAATAGAAGCGATTGGTGCTAAGGTAGAGAGAATAGACAGACATACTGTTAAGATAAATGGTGGTACTATAAATTCAAGAAGTATCGACGATGATTTTGTTCGTCGAATTCGTGCATCTTATTATCTTTTAGGTGCGTTACTAGGAAAATATAAATATGCAGAAGTTGCACTCCCAGGCGGATGTAACATTGGAAGCAGACCGATTGATCAGCACATTAAGGGGTTTGAAGCTCTTGGGGCAGATGTAAAGATTCAGCATGGTATGATAACAGCATCAGCAAAAAAATTAGTAGGTACACATCTTTATTTTGATTGTGTTACAGTTGGTGCAACAATAAATGTTATGCTTGCAGCAGCTTTGGCAGAGGGTCAAACAATAATGGAGAATGCAGCAAAAGAGCCACATGTTGTTGATGTTGCAAACTTCTTAAATAGCATGGGTGCTAATATAAAAGGTGCAGGAACTGATGTGATTCGTATTAAAGGTGTAAATAAATTACATGGTAGTACCTACTCCATCATTCCAGATCAGATTGAAGCAGGAACCTTTATGTTGGCAGCAGTTGCTACAAAAGGTGATGTAACAATTAAGAATGTTATTCCAAAACATTTGGAAGCAATCACTGCAAAAATTGTTGAAATTGGTGCAGAGGTAGAAGAATTTGATGATGCAATTCGTGTCGTAGCAAATAAGAGATTAGGCCATACTCAGGTTAAGACCTTACCATATCCAGGATTTCCAACGGATATGCAACCACAGATAGCAACAGTTTTAGCTATGTCAAGTGGTACAAGCATTGTGACAGAAAGTATTTACGAAAATCGTTTTAAGTATGTCGATGAACTTGCAAGAATGGGCGCATCCGTTAAGGTAGAAGGAAACACTGCTATCATTGATGGAGTAGCTGAATTAACAGGAGCAAAAGTATGTTCTCCAGACTTACGCGCTGGTGCGGCATTAGTTATTGCAGGATTAGCAGCGGAAGGTGTAACTATTGTTGAGAATATTGAATTAGTAGAACGTGGTTACGAGAATTTTGAAGAAAAGATGAGAGAACTTGGAGCTTCCATGGAAAAGATAGATGCGGAAGACGAAAAGTCCGTTCGAAAAGCTAGATTAAAGATAGGCTAAGAGTGTATCTTTATTCCGTATGGGATATACTAATAATTGGAAATGCATGGGGAGTTATTTACAACCGAAAAGAAATAGTTGAAGTCTATATTGGTGTAGAATAACATCATAAAACAATATAAGCAGAGAATTCTTATTACATTTAGAATTCTCTGCTTTTTGTATTTTTATTTCTGGAGTTCCAGTTTAGTTCCTAGTAATTTCTTGGTTTAGCATCTTCTGCCTATAATATCTCCGAAATATAGAGGTTAGAAAACTTTATTAGATCAACAAATTCCTCTCCACATTGAATGACTGGTCTCGAAAGAGTATTACGATTCATAAAGACAACCTGACCTACTCTGCCATCACTAAGGCGAACAGAGCTATTTAAATAAAGCTGGCTGATATGATCGAATAATGTCATGATGTATTTTGGATCGTATTTTGTTAATCCTTCTGATTCAAATAAGGAAATAACTTCAAAAGGACAAAGAGGATTACGATAGCTCCGAGAGGAGGTCATGGCATCATAGACGTCTGCAATCATAACAATTTTAGCAAAACGATCAATCTGTGCAGAAGTTAAGCCCATAGGATATCCACTACCATCACAACGTTCGTGGTGCATCATTGCGGTCATTTTAATATGGATGTTGATATCATGTTGCTCAAGGATCTTATATCCACGTGTGGCATGAGACTTCAGTAAGTCATACTCCTCTTGTGTAAGTGTTTCTTTTTTAGTTAAGATTTCACTTGGTATAACTAGTTTCCCTATGTCATGAAGAAGACCACATAATGTTAGAGTTTCAAGATCGCGTGGTCCAAAGTTTAACCATACACCAAACATATGACACATGATAGCAACATTAATAGAATGGATATAGGACATATCATCGTAGTCTCTCATGCAGTGTAACATATCAAAAATGTGTAGGTTATTACGGCCACGAGCCATAATCTTTTTAATATCACGATACAAAGAATCTGTGTCTATTTTTCCATTGTTATTTGCTATATCATCCATAGCATTATGGAACCTTCCAACTGTGCTTAAGACGGTACTACTGAAATCTTCGAATTCTTCTGTTGACCTCATTTTTCCTAAATAAAGATTTGAGTTAACAGGGTTTACCGGTGGATTTAATGCCATTTCATCTTGAAGTTGAACGATGACTTGATGAATAGAGTAGAACTTAAGACGGGTGATGATTTTATCTGAGAGCTTAGTACCTTCTGATATAATAAGCTGATTACTAAACGTATAGACATTTTCTGCAACTATCATACCCGGAACTGCTTGATTTACTGGAATCTTTTTGGTTTTCATAGGTACTCCTTCTTTTTGGCATTATAAGTGTTAATAATATGTGACATGAAACATGGAAAACAAAATGTGAGTTATTACCATAATTATAAGAATAAAATTGAAAAATGTCAAATAATACATACAAAATATTCTAAAAATCAACATTAAATTCATAATAAATCAACAGAAAATCATAGTATTTTGTAAATAATTAATTTAATTATTTTTATAATGTAAATGGTTGTATGGCATATAGAACAAAAGTATAGGTAAAAAACCGTAAACTCCTTTTTTAGCAATAGCTAACTTCTTTACTACTCCTATCACATTATCTTTACTTCTTAAGTCCCTAATATCCTTAACCCTTTGTTCATACATGGTTGCTATAACACCCATTACCTTTAAAAAAGAATTACATTCCTCTTTAATAGTCTCTACAGTATCTACTAACTGCTCTATTCCTCTGTATGAAAGATAAATTCGTTTTAGAAGGAATAGAAAAGAGTTATAAATGAAAAGAGCTTTAAAAGTAAGAGTTATAAAAGAACTATAAAAGAAAGAATTTATAAAATAAGAACTAATATAAGAAAAAATAATAAAAGAATAAAATATAAAAGAATAAATATATAAAAGAAAAAAATAATAAATGGAAAAAATAAATAAGGAAAAATCTATTGACAAGGAACAAAATCTAAGTTATATATAATATATACCCCGTGGGGGTATACTAAAATAACAATTAATTCTAAGAAGCTTAGCTTTAAAAGATTTCTTTTTGTTCATCGATTACTTAAAATTAGGAATACTATTTGTACCTAATTAGAATATCTATTTATGACATTTAGAAAGCGGAGTTAAGTGAGAAAGAATAGAAAGGTTGAGATATATGAAGGAAATATATAATATTGAAGGAATGACCTGTGCTTCCTGCAGTAGTGCTGTGGAACGGGTTACTGGTAGGCTTCCAGGAGTTATCTCTAGTAGCGTGAACTTAACGACAGCGAAGCTTACGATTGAATATGAGGATGATAAGGTAACTCCAGACCTGATTATGGAAAAGGTGAAAAAAGCGGGGTTTGGTATTTCTCCATATCATAAGGAACACCAAATAGATGAGAGAGCAGCAAGGCAAAAAGAAGAAGAGGAGACGGAAAAGAAATTCCGGGCTTCTAGAACTAGGCTTATAGTAGCAATTATATTTGCTGTTCCACTTCTCTATATCAGTATGGGACATATGGTACCTTGGAAGATGCCATTGCCAGCGTTTCTTGACATGCATCATATGCCATTTATTTTTGCTGTGGCACAATTAATATTAACAATACCTGTTTTAGTATGTGGAAGTAAATTCTATACGAACGGATTTCATACGCTATTCAAAGGAAACCCGAATATGGATACCTTAGTTGCTGTCGGTACATCAGCAGCCTTTATCTATAGTGTAGTGATGACAATCCGCATCCCTTATAATTCGGATGCAGTTAACAATCTTTATTATGAATCCGCAGCGGTAGTTGTTACGTTAGTAATGCTTGGTAAGTATTTAGAGAGCAGAAGTAAGAGAAAGACCACGCAGGCGATTCGTAAGATGATGGAGCTAGCACCGGATACTGCTATGTTGGTGGAAAATGGCGTGGAAAGAGAAGTTCCAGTAAGTGAACTAAGAAAAAATGATGTTGTTATTATTAAGGCAGGTAGTAAAGTACCTATTGATGGAATTGTTATTGAGGGAAGCAGTAGTGTAGATGAATCCATGCTTACTGGTGAAAGTATCCCTGTGGAAAAACAAATTAACGATATGGTAATTGGCGGAAGCCAGAACTTTAATGGTATGCTTTTAGTACGCGTTACAAGTGTTGGTGAAGATACTACACTTGCTAAAATTGTAAAACTGATGGAAGATGCCCAAGGAAAGAAAGCACCGATTTCCAAGATCGCGGATAAAGTTGCAGGATATTTTGTTCCTGTTGTAATGATTATCGCAGTTGTATCAGCAATTATTTGGCTTTTACTTGGTCATGACCTTGCTTTCGTATTAACGATTTTTGTATCGGTTTTAGTAATTGCTTGTCCATGTGCCCTCGGACTTGCAACACCGACGGCAATCATGGTTGGAACAGGCCTCGGTGCAAGTCACGGTATCTTAATTAAGAGTGGGGAAGCTCTAGAGACAGCCCATCATATTGATACAGTCGTATTAGATAAAACAGGTACAATTACAGAGGGAAAACCGAAGGTAGTAGAAGTATTTACAAAGAATTATAGTAGAGAACAAATTTTAAAGTTTACTGCTGCTGTTGAGGCAGGAAGTGAACATCCACTTGCACGAGCAATCGTAGAGGAGTATCATAGTAGTGTGAAAGAAAAAGAACCTGCAATAGAGCAGTTTGAGAATAAGACTGGTCTTGGAGTAGAGGCAATTCTTTCAGAGAGTGGCAAAAAGATTGCTGTAGGAAATGAAAAGCTTATGCTAAGTTATGGAAAAGATGCTGTGTCTAAGGAATATCACATGGCAGCTGATCAGATGGCAATGCAAGGTCAAACTCCAATCTATGTAATGATAGATGGCAAACTGGAAGGCATTATCGGAGTAGCGGATACAATTAAGTCTACTAGTAGGGAAGCAGTGGAAGCGCTTAAATCATTAGGCTTAACAGTATATATGCTAACAGGGGACCACAAAGTTACTGCAGAGGCAATTGCGAAAAAGGCTAAGGTGGACCATATTATCGCGGAGGTATTACCAGGTGATAAGGCAGAGGTTGTTAAGAAACTTCAAGCAGAAGGAAATAAGGTTATGATGGTAGGAGATGGTATCAATGATGCTCCTGCACTAATACAGGCAGATGTTGGTGTTGCGATCGGAAGCGGTAGTGACATTGCAATTGATTCAGCAGATCTTGTATTAATGCGTTCTGACCTTATGGATGTGTACCGCGCGGTACATTTAAGTAAGTTAACAATCCGTAACATCAAACAAAATCTTTTCTGGGCCTTTATTTACAATATTATTGGTATTCCAATTGCAGCAGGATTGCTATATCCATTTACAGGAATGTTATTAAGTCCAATGCTTGGAGGATTTGCAATGTCTTTAAGTTCTGTTTGTGTAGTTACAAATGCATTAAGCTTACGATACAAACGACTTTAGGTAAAGAGGAGGGCGTAGATGTCCGAGAAAAATGAAGAGATGCCTTTATGCCATGAGCAGAAACACCGTAATGAGGCAGAATTTAAAGATTTAATTCATCGTCTTAATCGTATTGAAGGTCAGGTACGAGGTGTTCGCCGTATGGTAGAGGAAGAGCATTATTGTGTTGAGGTATTAACTCAGGTTTCTGCTATCCAATCTGCGTTAAATAGTTTTAATAAGGTATTGTTAGGAAATCATATTCGCTCCTGTGTAGTAGAGGATATTAGGCAAGGGAATGATGAAGTGATTGAGGAACTTTTAAAAACAATACAGAAAATAATGAAATAACGTGATAATAATGATAATGCAGAAAATAATGAAATAACGGAATAATAATGATAATGCAGAAAATACTGAAATAACGGGATAATAACGAAAAAGTAGAAAATAATGAAATAACAAGATAATAACTAAAAGCAAAGAATATTCAATCAAATATGTTTTGTTTGGCATATAGGTCACAAAAAAATAGATAGTGCAATGATGCACGGAGAAGGAGTAAACTATGACAAAATTTGATATTAAAGAAATGAGCTGTAATCACTGTGTAGATCGTATTCATAAACTTCTTGAAGGACTAAATATAAATCATGAAGTTGACTTATCCAGTAAGTCTGTAAGTATTGACGGTGATGAAGCAACATTAAATCAAGCAGTGGAAGAGTTAGCGGATATCGGTTTTACTGCAACAAGAAAGTAGCTATATTTGAAAAATTAATTGCTCTGGTAAATTATTTTTCTTGACAGGAAAGTGATTTTTCGATATAGTTAATGCACAAGTGACAATTATTTTAGTTGTCTACTAAGTGTGCGAATATACAATAAGTTCATAGATATTTCTCTTATTCAGAGTGACGGAGAGTAAAGACTCAGTGAAGTCACGGCAACCCCCTATGGGAAGGTGCTAAGTTGAGCGAGCAATCGAACAATGAGAGGATTTGGTTTTTAAATAACAAGTCCGCTTATGCGGACTTTTTTTGTGGATAGAGTAAAATACTACGACGATTGTATTCGGACTTAAATCGGTACAAATTAATATATCATAAGCCTTTCAGAGCATGGAAGGGTGAAAGGAGATTTTATGCAAAACAAATTACTATTTACATCAGAATCAGTTACTGAAGGACATCCAGATAAAATCTGCGATCAAATCTCAGATGCAGTATTGGATGCATTATTAGAGCAAGATCCAATGAGCCGTGTTGCTTGCGAAACAGCAATTACTACAGGACTCGTACTTGTAATGGGTGAGATTACAACATCTGGTTATGTTGATATACAAAAAATTGTACGTGATACCGTAAGAGAAATCGGATATGATCGTGCAAAGTATGGTTTTGACGCGGATACATGTGGTGTTATTGTTGCACTTGACGAACAGTCAAAAGACATTGCTCTTGGTGTAGACAAAGCATTGGAAGCAAAACAAAATGAGATGACAGACGAAGCGATTGAGGCAATTGGTGCAGGAGATCAGGGTATGATGTTTGGTTATGCATCCAATGAGACCGAAGAACTTATGCCATACCCTATTTCATTGGCTCATAAGTTAACAAAACAGTTATCTAAAGTAAGAAAAGATGGTACGCTTAGCTACCTTCGTCCGGATGGGAAGTCACAGGTAACAGTGGAATATAATGAAGAAGGAAAACCAGTTCACTTAAATGCAGTGGTATTATCTACTCAGCATGATCCAGATGTGACACAGGAGCAAATTCATGAGGATATTAAAAAGTATGTATTTGAGCCGGTTCTTCCAAAAGAAATGGTAGATGAGAATACAAAATTCTTTATTAATCCAACCGGACGTTTTGTTATTGGTGGACCAAATGGAGATAGTGGTTTAACAGGTAGAAAAATTATTGTAGACACCTACGGTGGATATGCTCGTCACGGCGGTGGTGCATTCTCTGGTAAGGACTGTACAAAGGTAGATCGTTCAGCTTCTTATGCAGCTCGTTATGTAGCTAAGAATATAGTTGCATCTGGCCTTGCAGATAAGTGCGAGATACAGTTATCCTATGCAATTGGTGTTGCTCAGCCTACCTCTATTATGATTGATACATTTGGAACAGGAAAGAAGAGTAATGAAGAGTTAACAGAAATTGTTCGTAACCACTTTGATCTTCGTCCAGCTGGTATCATTAAAATGCTTGATTTAAGAAGACCAATCTATAAGCAAACAGCTGCATATGGACATTTTGGTAGAAATGACTTAAATCTTCCTTGGGAGCAAACAGATAAGGCAGATGAGTTAAAGAAATATTTATAAGAAGAATTTTTAGGAAGAGGGACTTATCAGTGAACCGACCCCCAAAAGTTAGACCAAAAATCTAACGATTGGGAGGTCGGTTTTT
>NZ_DAMADT010000034.1:0-41209 GCF_031997925.1 Lachnoclostridium sp.
AGAGCAGCTGACTTGTAATCAGCAGGTTATCGGTTCGAGTCCGATCGTCGGCTTAGGAACATGGATGGGTTCCCGAGTGGCCAAAGGGGGCAGACTGTAAATCTGTTAGCGACGCTTTCGAAGGTTCGAATCCTTCTCCATCCATTGATTGTTATCAACTGTGAAAGCAATTTATAACAATTATCAAAAAAAAATAATATCGCGGGGTGGAGCAGTCTGGTAGCTCGTCGGGCTCATAACCCGAAGGTCATAGGTTCAAATCCTATCCCCGCAACTCCAATCCAAAAGGATTGAAATTAAATAGGTATCATTTCAATGCCCAGATAGCTCAGTTGGTAGAGCAGAGGACTGAAAATCCTCGTGTCACTGGTTCGATTCCGGTTCTGGGCACTTGTTTTATGCTTTATTGGAACATAATGTCAAATGTATAAAACTATGGGATATTAGCTCAGTCGGTAGAGCACTTGACTTTTAATCAAGGTGTCCCGGGTTCGAATCCCGGATGTCTCAGTAATATGAGAAAGCTGTAAAATAATTGGACAATCCATTATTTTGCAGCTTTTTTTGTTTTTAAATTTTTTCTTTACCAAATAACTTACAGTTTATTCATATTTGAGTAGAACAAGTTTAAATATGAGTAGAATTCACTGATATGAAACAGTAGAATAAGAGAAAAGTCGGTATCCGTTATTAGTGAAAGAAAGGAGGTATTAAGGAGGTATTGAGACATCTCTTCGGAAAAAGTACAACTGTTTGATTAAATATAACATTTTATAAATTAAAAATAGAAGAATAATACATACTAAGTAGTAGACATTATATTAACTCTTTCTCACAAAGAAAAACAATCTTTAGAGTGGCAAAGTTATAGAATTCATCTAAATACACATTATATGTGCTATAATAAAGCTATGAAAGTATTGGAGATGATTTTATGACAAAAGAAACAGAACAACTTGTAAAGATTGTGAAGGAAAGTAACAATATTGTATTTTTTGGTGGAGCAGGTGTATCAACAGAATCAGGAATACCAGATTTTCGTTCAGAAAATGGCTTATATACGACAGGGCAAGGTAAAAAATATTCCCCAGAACAATTATTATCCCATAGTTTTTTTATGAGGCATACGCATCAATTTTTTTCGTATTATAAAAGCCATATGATTTATAAGGAAGCAAAACCCAATCCTGCACATTTTGCATTAGCTAAGCTAGAGGAACTAGGTAAGCTATCGGCAGTTATTACACAAAACATAGATAGTTTACATCAGATGGCAGGTAGTCAAATGGTGTATGAGCTCCATGGTTCTTCTAATAGAAACTATTGTATGAAATGTAGAAAAAGTTATAGTCTTGATCAAATAATGAATATGGATACTGTTCCAATTTGCACGGATTGCGGTGGTGTTATAAAACCTGATGTTGTTTTATATGAAGAGGAATTAAACCAGGCTATAATACAAAAAGCAATCGATGCGATTTTGAAGGCGGATACCATGATAGTTGGCGGTACCTCTCTTGTTGTATGGCCAGCTGCGAGTTTAATAGAGTATTTTCATGGAAAAAATCTAGTTCTAATTAATAAAAGTAATACAACTTATGATACAATAGCATCCTTAGTGATTCATGATTCTATTGGTGAGGTTTTAGATTCTGTTATTCAAAATATATAAATCTGAGTGGATAAACTATTCATTTATGATATCGTGTTTTTGGTAACATAGATAATAAGTAATGCAATTTTAAGTAGAAAGAACTCCACTACTTAAAGATTTTGCTATTTGTTATTAATAAATCCTTAAATTTCATAGAAATTAAGCAGATTTGTCATTGAGATATTTTCTATTACATGATAATATGAGTAAGGAATAATTAGGAATAACATAGTGTTGTAAGTTGAATAATGATTTATAATTCAGGAGGTATAAAAAATGAAATTTTTTATAGACACAGCGAATGTTGAAGAAATCAAAAAGGCAAATGACATGGGTGTTATTTGTGGTGTTACAACAAATCCATCATTAATTGCAAAAGAAGGTAGAGATTTTAAGGAAGTAATTACTGAGATTACTAATATTGTAGATGGTCCTATTAGTGGTGAAGTAAAAGCTACTACAGAGGATGCGGAATCTATGATTAAAGAAGGACGCGAGATTGCTAAAATTCATCCTAATATGGTAGTTAAAATTCCTATGACAGTTGAAGGGTTAAAGGCAACAAAAGTATTATCCTCAGAAGGAATTAAAACAAATGTTACTTTAGTATTTTCTGCAAATCAGGCATTATTAGCTGCTAGAGCAGGAGCAACATATGTTTCTCCTTTCTTAGGAAGACTCGATGATATTTCAACTCCAGGAATTGATTTAATTCGTACAATCTCAGAAATTTTCGAGATATATAATTTACCAACTGAGATTATTGCTGCAAGTGTAAGAAATCCAGTTCATATTACAGATTGTGCATTGGCGGGTGCGCACATTGCTACTGTTCCATATAACGTTATTGTTCAATGTACTAAACATCCATTAACGGATGCTGGTATTGAGAAGTTTAAAGCAGACTATAAAGCTGTATTAGGCGAATAATAATAAAATGAACAAAGCATAGTATTATCAAGGCGAAACGCCCATGCAAGATACGGAATGAGAATCATGTTCTTGTATTTAATGAAGGAGCAAAAGGACACCCTTTATCGGTGGTTAAGTCAGACTTCCGATAAGATATATTAATAGGAATGTATTTAGGAGGATATCACATGAATAACATTGACACAATGTCCATTAATGCGATCCGTGTATTAGCTGCGGATGCCGTACAGAAAGCAAAATCAGGTCATCCGGGATTACCACTTGGATGTGCAGCAATTGCTTATGATATTTGGGCAAATGAAATGAAGCATAATCCAGCAAACCCTGATTGGGCGAATCGAGATCGTTTCATATTATCTGGTGGACATGGATCTACGTTATTGTATTCCTTGTTACATTTATTTGGATATGGTTTAACCAAAGAAGATATGATGCAATTTCGTCAGTTAGATTCCCTTACACCTGGACATCCAGAGTATCGTCATACAAAGGGTGTTGAAGCTACAACAGGACCACTTGGTGCAGGTATGGCAATGGCTGTTGGTATGGCTATGGCTGAGGAACATTTAGCTGCAAAATTTAATAAAGAGAATTATCCAGTAATGGACCATTATACTTATGTACTCGGTGGAGACGGTTGTATGATGGAAGGTATCTCTTATGAAGCATTTTCTTTAGCTGGTACTTTAGGACTTTCCAAGTTAATTGTTTTCTATGATTCGAATAAGATTTCCATCGAAGGTGATACGGATATAGCATTTACCGAAGATGTTTTAAAACGTTTTGAAGCATTCCACTTCCAAACGATTGTTGTGGAAGATGGTAATAGCATAGAAGAAATCTCAAATGCGGTTAAAGCTGCTAAGGCTGATACAACTAGACCAAGTTTAATTTTATGTAAAACTCAGATTGGTTTTGGTTGTCCTGCAAAACAGGGTAAAGCAAGTGCACATGGAGAACCTCTTGGAGATGATAATGTAGTAGCATTAAAAGAAAATATTGGATGGACATCCACAGAACCTTTCTTTGTTCCAGAAGAAGTGTATGCTCACTACAACGAAATCGCATCGAAGAAGGCAGAAGATGAGGCTGCATGGAATAAGATGTTTGCAGAATACATTGCTGCTTATCCAGAAATGAAGGAAGCATGGGAGAAACAATTCGACCTTGATGTTGCAAAAGAATTACTAGATAATGAGGAATTCTGGTCATTTGACGATAAACCAGAAGCGACTAGAAACTTATCTGGTGTTATATTAAATAAATTAAAGAACCATGTACCAAGTTTAATTGGAGGTGCAGCAGACTTAGCTCCTTCGACAAAGACTTATTTAAAAGATGAAGGTGATTTCTCCAAAGACAATAGACTAGGAAGAAACCTCCACTTTGGTGTAAGAGAGCTTGCTATGGCAGCAATCGGTAATGGTATGGTGTTACATGGCTTACGCGCTTATGTATCTACCTTCTTTGTATTTAGTGACTATATGAAACCAATGGCAAGATTATCATCACTTATGAGAATACCGACAACTTTTGTTTGGACACATGATAGTATCGGTGTTGGTGAAGATGGCCCAACTCATGAGCCAATCGAACAGCTTGCAATGTATCGTGCAATGCCAAACTTCCATGTATTCCGTCCGGCAGATGCTACGGAAACAACTGCTGCTTGGTATAGCGCAGTAACTTCTAAGGAAACACCAACAGCTCTTGTATTAACAAGACAGAACCTACCACAGTTAGCGGGTTCATCAAAAGAAGCATTAAAGGGAGCTTATGTATTAGAAGATTCTAATAAGGAAACTCCAGATGCAATTATTATTGCAACTGGTTCTGAAGTTGAACTTGCTGTTGCAGCAAAGGCTGAGTTATTAAAAGAAGGCGTTGATGTACGTGTGGTTAGTATGCCATGTATGGACATCTTCGAAGAGCAGAGCAAAGAGTATAAAGAAAGCGTTCTACCAAGTGCAGTTCGTAAGAGAGTAGCAGTTGAAGCACTCATCGGATATGGCTGGGAGAAATATGTTGGTTTAGATGGTACAATCGTATCTATGAACGGATTTGGTGCATCTGCTCCAGCTACAACTTTATTCAAGAAGTTCGGATTTACTACTGAGAATGTAGTAACAGCGGTTAAATCTATTTTATAAAATAACTAATAACCTTTCAGGTGTATCTTGATTAAGTTAGTATGGTTATTGAAATCTTAGAAAATATATTCGTTTCTTATAAAAATTCAATACGGCTAATATAATTAAGGAAAAAAGAACTTGCAGTTATGATATGCAAGTTCTTTTTTAATTTTAGTATATTCTAATCCAAATCTAATTAACTTATCTATTGAAATAACCTTGTAGAATAGCTAAAATTAGGTTAGATTAAAGATAGTGTAGTTGTTATTTGGTTATTCAGTTTTTATTGAAATAGAGGAGGAGAAAAGTATGGCAAAGATATTAATTGTAGAGGATGAAGTTAAGATCGCTAGATTTGTAGAACTTGAACTTAAGTATGAGGGTTATACGGTTGATATAGCAAATGATGGTAGATCTGGCCTTGAAAAGGCATTAAAGCCAGATGTTGATCTAGTATTGTTAGACATTATGCTTCCAGGGTTAAGCGGCATCGAAGTATGTAGAAGAATACGTATGGATTCTCAGGTGCCAATTATTATGTTAACAGCGAAGGATGATGTAACTGATAAAGTAGCTGGACTTGATATGGGAGCTGATGATTATATGACGAAACCTTTTGCTATTGAGGAGCTTTTAGCTAGAATTCGTGTGGCGCTCAGCAGACATAGTAAGGGTACTGCAGAAGTAAAACAGGATGTTCTAACTCATGGTGAACTTAGATTAAATCTAACAAGTCATAGCGCTAATTATGGGGAGGACGATCTAATTCTTACAAAAAAAGAATATGAATTGCTAGAGTATTTAATGAGGAATAAAAATATAGCGCTAACAAGGGAACAATTATTAAATAATGTATGGGATTACGAATATTTTGGAGATACCAATGTAGTAGATGTATATATTCGTTACCTTAGACAAAAAATTGATGATAAATATGGCGTACATTTAATAAGTACAGTCCGAGGGGTGGGATATATAATTCGAGATGAAAAATAGAGCTGTTGAAAAGATACGTAGTGTATTAAAGAAAATTATACTACCATATCGGGAAAAAAAAGAAGCCATTTTTGGAGGAATACGACTCTCTATTACCAACCGAATTGCCATGAATTATTTGAAGCTATTAATTATTAATGGGTTTCTCTTCTTCTTTGTTTTTTCTATTCTTTATTTGAATATAGAAAAAGGAAGATATGAGGACATGGCAGAAGAAATTGTTGTAAATTTGGAGAATGATGGGGAATCTTTTGGTGCTGTGGTAAATCCTTATTCAAAACTAGGAGTTAATATGGTTTTGTATGAAGTGGACACGGGGCGAGAGGTATACAATGATGTTACCTACGATGTAAAAAATTTCGGACGAATCTTTCGATCAATTCATTATACAAAATCTAGCGATACTCATCGACTTATACTTGATGATGACATGGAATTTGTCCAAGGAGGAATACTATACCGAGCACAGTTTTATTATAATATGACGAAAGACTATAATCGTTTGTGGTCCTTGCTATGGAATATGTCAATCTTATATGTTTTAATCGTATTCTTTATTATTCTAGAAGGTAAGAAGGACAATGTTAAGCTTCTTCAGCCTATTCAATCCATGTCTGCAACAGTAAATCGCTTGACCGTGGGTAACCTTCACAGTGAGCGATTAAATGTGGAAGGAACGAAGAATGAACTAAAGGACTTAGCTATTGTTTTTAATAATATGCTAGACCGATTAGAGACATCATATGAAAGGCAGAAGCAATTTGTATCGGATGCTTCTCATGAACTTCGGACACCAATTGCGGTTATTCAAGGTTATATTAATATGTTAAGCAGATGGGGTTCCAAGGATCAAGAAATACTAGAGGAATCGATTGAAGCGATAAAAAATGAAGCGAAAGCGATGCAAGATTTAGTGGAAAAATTATTATTCCTATCAAGGCATGATAAGAAGACGCTAAAGCTAGAGAAGAAGATATTCAATATGAGACCAATCGTTGAGGAAATGGTAAAGGAAACTAAACTTGTGACTGCGAATCGATTAATCGAAGCACCTTTCCTTGAGGATGTTAATGTATATGGTGATAAGCAGGCTCTAAAACAGGCAATCAGGGTATTTATTGATAATGCAGTAAAATATACTCAGGATGGAGATACCATCCGAATCTATTGCCGTAACATTCGTGGTGACTGTATGATTGGCGTAGAGGATACCGGTATTGGTATGACAAGAAAAGATATGGATAATATTTTTAACCGATTTTATCGTTCTGATCATGTCCGTGATCGAAAGATTGAAGGTCATGGATTGGGATTATCCATTGCAAAGCTTATTATTATGAATCATACGGGTAGGATAAAGGTTCGTTCTCAGTATACTAAGGGAACAAGTTTTATCGTAACGATTCCAAGAATACGATACGATAGTTAATGAGTAGGACAGTAAAGTAACTAGATATTCACTTACTGTCCTTTTTTTGTTAATAAAAGTCTCTAAAAATGATTGAAGTGTGGATAAGTATATTATATTTCTCCTATATGATAGTAACAAAATAAAAATATAAAAGGGTATATACTAAGATAAGAGATATTAAAACAAGGGCGTAAAAACAAAAAAGTACTAATGCAAACACTAGCTCAATTTAAAGCTAGTATTTTGTATTAGCACCTTTTTTTATAACGATTGCTCAAATTTTTCTCATAGTTTGATTCTGCTATGGAAGTTAGGAAGTCAAATCATCCTATCAATAAAGTTTCAGATATTTTGACCTCCTTATGAAATCTATGCTATATTTTTAAACTGAGCCATATATAAGTTGTAGTAAGCTCCTTTCTTTTCAAGAAGCTCTGCGGCAGAACCAGATTCAATAATGCCACCATTATCAATAACAAAGATACGATCTGCTTTCTGTATGGTAGAAAGACGATGAGCTATAACAAAGGAGGTACGTCCTTTTAGCAATGCCTCGATTCCTTTTTGAACAAGAAGTTCTGTATGTGTATCAATACTAGAAGTTGCTTCATCTAATATTAAGATCTTAGGTTTTGATACCATGGTACGGGCAAAGGCTAATAGCTGTTTTTGACCAATAGATAAACCAGCACCACGCTCTTTTAGTTCCGTATCGTAACCTTTCTCCAATTTCATAATGAATTCGTGTGCATTTACCGCTTTCGCTGCAGCAATAATTTCTTCATCCGTAGCGTCAAGTTTACCATAACTTATATTTTCCTTGATTGTTCCAGTGAATAAGAAATTATCTTGAGTCATGACACCCATCTGTTCACGTAAGCTTTCAATGGATACCTTGGTTAGGTCATGGCCATCAATCTTTATAGTACCTTTTTGAATGTCATAAAATCTACTAATTAGGTTAATAATTGTTGTTTTACCAGCGCCGGTTGGGCCAACCAAAGCAATCGTTTCTCCAGGCTTAACATGGAAGCTGACGTCACGAAGGACATTGGTATCCTCATCATAAGAAAAGGAGACGTGCTTAAAGTCGATCTCACCCCGAACATTAGGCAGGGTATGGACATCTTTAGCATCACTAACATCTGGCTTTGTATCAAGAATTTCAAAGATACGTTCAGCTCCGGTAATATTTGTTATTAACTGATTATAAAAATTACTTAAGTTAAGAAGCGGATGCCAAAACATGGATATATAAGAACCAAACGCTACAATGGTACCAATATCAACACTTGGATCCTTTCCAATTAGATTTACACCTACAAGGAATAAAAATAGAGTAGCAAGTGCCCAGCATATATCAACGATTGGTCCGAAGGCATCTGCAAATCGTACTGCTGACATAAAAGAGTCACGATGCTCTTTTAATAACACGTCGAATTCCTCTTCTGTTTCATCTTCTGCTCCAAAACTTTGTATAATGCGCATTCCGGATATATCTTCATGAATGAAGGCATTGACGTTGGAACTTTTTTTCTTAAAAATCTGCCAACGTTTGTGAGCTCTTGTCTGAACTAACCATACACCAAATGCCATCAGTGGAAAACTACAAAGGGAAGCAAGAGCTAATTTATAGTTTTTCACAAACATAATAATGACAACAGAGCATATGGTTATGAAATCAGGTATTAAAGTAGTTACACTATTACTTAATACATCTTTCAGTGAGTTAACATCACCCATAATACGAGCAAGGATTTTACCGGTTGGTCTTGAGTCAAAGAATTTAAAACTTAAGGTTTGTATATGAGTGTAAAGTTCCTGACGTATTGTTACAAGTACGCTATTGGATAATTTGGACATAATGTACATTCGAAGCTTTACTAATATTACTAAAGTTATATTTAGTACAAGTGCAAAGATTCCAAGTTTAAATAATCCATCTATATTACCACGCTTGATATATTTATCAATTGCTGCTTCTATGATTAGGGGGTTGATCAAAGAAATGCTAATTGTACCACACATAATAAGTAATACAACAGCGATAGATTTCTTATAAACAAGCAGATAGCGATATAGTCTTAGCAGGGTATTTTTTTTCGAGGCTACGTGAAGACTTTCATCTTCCTTTATAGCATTCACAGCCATAGTTTCACGTCCTTTCGCTATGATAATTTATATTCATGACAAGGAAAAGTTCGCGAAGCTCACTTTTTCTTGTTTAAGCAGTATCACATCTGCTTGCAGATGTGATATGCAATGGGAGTTAGAATTAATAGTTACATGCAATTACCTCATTGGAGGATTCTAAATAGTCGCCATACTGCGCCATATAGGTATCATAATAGAGTCCTTTTTTTTGTAAAAGGTCGTTATGAGTTCCTCGTTCTGCGATGGTTCCATTTTCTAAGAAAATGATCTCATCTGCATTACGAACAGCACTGATTCTATGAGCGATGATGATCTTTGTGGTTCCATTTAAGGAATTTAAAGTTTCTTGTATCTGATGCTCTGTTTCCATATCAAGAGCAGAAGTAGAATCGTCAAGGACTAAGATAGGAGCCTTTTTGGCTATAGCTCTACCAATACTGATACGCTGCTTTTGACCACCCGACAGGCCGACGCCACGTTCCCCAATGATGGTTTCGTATTGTTCTTCCATCAGTTCAATAAAATCCGAAGCCTGTGCATGTTTCAGTGCATGCATGACTTCCTCCTCTTCCATTGACGTCTTCTTTCCAAGCTTAACGTTTTCATTTATGGAATCTGAGAATAGGAACACGTCTTGCATTACTAAAGAAACGCTTTTTCTTAGTTGGGTAAGACTTAAATCTTTGATATTTACGCCATCTATAAGTACTTCTCCTTGTTTTACATCATAAAACCTTTGAAGCACATTAATAATCGATGTCTTACCAGCGCCAGTTGCGCCCATAATACCAATTGTTTTTCCGGTAGACAAATGAAAATTGATATTATGAAGAATTTCTTTCCCATCTATTTCAAAATCTACATTACGAAATTCGATATCACCGGTGATATCATCAAGAGTGACAGGATTTTCAGGATTTTTAATACTAGGTTTTTCTGCAAAAATCTTCTTAATCTTCTTATTCGAAGCTACAGCAGAGGCAGCAGCGTTTGTCAGCCAGCCTATCATCTCCATTGGCCAGGTAATATTATTGCTATACTCAACAAAAGCGGCAAGTACACCAAGAGTAATTTCGCCCTGAATGGCTAAGTATCCACCATAGATAACAATGATCAATGGAAGAGCTCTGGTTATCAACTGAAATAATGGCTGATAACGAGTGAGTACTTTTGATTGGCTCATATTCAAATCATAATAACGTTTGTTATGTGATAAGAACTTCTGAATTTCAAATTTTTCACGAGCAAATGCTTTTACTGTTCGAACACCTGCAAGATTTTCTTGTGCGATGGTATTGAGGGTTGCATTTTGTTCACTGATTTCTTCATAAATTCCACCAAGTTTTCTCTCCAATAGAAATGCTAAGATTGCAACTATTGGCATTGCTATTACTGGAATTAGAAACAATTTTTTATTTAGGTGGAACATGCAATATAAGATAATACTGGTATGAACGATTACCTCTATTAATAACATACTTACGTAGTTAAAGGCATCCCAGATACGATCAACATCGTCTTTTACACGGGACATAAGTTCACCAGTGTTATTTTTATCAAAAAAATCTACTGACAGTGTTTGTATATGACGAAATAGTTTGCTTCTTAAATCAGCAGATATTTTGGAGCTGACAGAATCAAAGTTGTATTCTTTTAAATATCCAAAGATACAACGACCTACACCAATAAGAAAAACAACAATAAGTAGCGGTGCAAGTTGGTCTCGTTCCCCTTTTCCAATAACATCATCAATAATTCGCATAGTTATCTGTGGATTTAGCATATCTAAGCCTACGGTTAAGAAAATGCAAAAGATTGCAAAGGCATAACGATACCAGTATTTTTTTAAATAGTGTGAGATTTTCATAAGGTGTCTCTCCTCCTTACACACCTATATTAGGTTTTTAATTACAAATTGGGTAAAGAAAGGACTGTTCCATTTCTGTCAAGGGTGCTGATCCAGACAGAAAAGTGACTTGCGCACGACAAAGGATATGGTTTTTCACAGGTGAAACCATTTTAAAGACAAAAAAAGCCGTGGCAAGATACCACGGCATTCATTCTAAGATATAATAATACTATAGACGTATACCGGAGGTAGTCCCGCATGATTTAATTGTGTTATTAAACATTCCAAAGTTATTAATTTTATTACTCATGAATTCTTACCTCACTTTCTTTATTATTTCCATAGATTGAGTAATTCTATGGATGTAATTATGGTTACTTTAGAAGTATATTCCAGTATTAGGAGAATGTCAACCCTAAAATTTATATTTTTTTAATTTTTATGTAAAAATTTTTCGACTCAATCATTTTCTTTAGGTATATAACTTCTTTATTTTACTGGCTTTTCACGTGGTATATCTACTATATTGATACATATGTAATAATTATG
Source organism: Lachnoclostridium sp. (assembly GCF_031997925.1). NCBI lineage: Bacteria > Bacillati > Bacillota > Clostridia > Lachnospirales > Lachnospiraceae > Lachnoclostridium > Lachnoclostridium sp. Next base: position 11,679 of record NZ_DAMADT010000034.1, read on the forward strand.
AAAAAGATACTTATGTCATTATGACTAAGATTAACAAAATATTAAAGATACATTAAGTCTTAAAAACTTCAAAAATTGTTCATAATTTCATGTTATAATAAAGTTATTGAAATGGATAAAAGACAATTAATTTTTAAATTAATCATACAAATATGAAAAAATGCCAGATGGATACATAGTGTAATATTATTGAAACAAAAAGCACGTTTCAATAATCAAAGGTATTATTGAAACAGAAAGCACGTTTCAATAATCAATGGTATTATCGAAACAGAAAGCACGTTTCAATAATCAATGGTATTATCGAAACAGAAACATGTTTCAATAATCAAGTGAAAAACCACACCTTTTATGTGAAATAGCTGTGCAGTTTCTCATAAGTTATTGAAACAGGAAACATGTTTTAATAATCAGAAGGTATTATGTAAAGGAATAGGTGACAAATATGGAATTGCCAATGTTTTATGGTCAAGGCGAGGAATGGAATCGAGCTCTTTTGTTATATGATGCGGCTCTTAAGGAAGTAAATACAAAACTAGAAATATTAAACAATGAATTTAAATTGGCACATCAGTATAATCCAATTGAACATATTACTTCAAGAATTAAATCTCCACAAAGTATTGCGAAAAAAATTCGTCATAATAATATGGAGCTTACCGGTGAAAATATAGTAAAATACATTAATGATGTAGCCGGTATACGTATTATATGTTCTTTTACATCGGATATCTATCGAATTGCGGATTTGATTCGTAAACAAAGTGATGTAAAAGTACTAAAAATTAAGGATTATATTACAAATCCAAAGCCTAACGGTTATATGAGCTATCATATGATTGTAACAGTACCAATATTTTTATCACAGGAAGTAGTTGAAACAAAAGTTGAGATTCAGATTCGAACAATAGCGATGGATTTCTGGGCAAGCCTAGAACATAAGATGTATTACAAATTTGAAGGAAATGCACCTTCCCACATAACAAGAGAGTTAAAAGAATGTGCTGACATTGTTTCGTTTTTAGATCAGAAAATGCTAGCAATTAATGAGGAAATAAAAACATATAGTGATGATACGATGGATCATTATCGTGATATTGTTTCTGGTATGTTCCATAGTAAAATCAAGGACTCTTATGGAAGCATTGTGGAAGATAATATCGCTGAGGAAAAAGTAGCAGAAAAGAATGCGCCAAAAGAGGTAAAGGCGATTGAACAAAAAGAAGTTATTATTGATAATGACATAAATGCATATAGTGAGATGGTAAGTGCATTGCAAGAAAAAGCGTTAAAGTCTAAAACGAGTGACAAGGTACCATTCTCCTTATTTGGAAGTAATAAGCGTAAAAAACAAGAGATGAAAGCGAATGCTCAATAAGATAACAAAGATTAGGTAAGATTAAATCAAAGGATTCTTTTTAAATAAAACTTTTAGTCTTAGACTATAAATTATACACTAAAAAAAGATGGGTACAAACGAAGTAGTTCCGTGGAAAGCATGATAGCTTCCTCTAGGGGTATTTTCGTTTGTACCCATTTTCATTGGGTTAAGATTTACTAGCGTTCTACTATATTTTGATATATAGAATAATAGTGCATCTTATGTTAACTAAAACTTAAAGTTTTTTAATAAGTCTCCTAATCCAGTAGTCGCTTGTTCTCCTGTACTATACTCCGCTGGTGCATCGGCTGCATCATCAAGAACCTCTTCTACATCAGAGACTGCTTTTATACTTAGGCTGATTTTACCGTCTTTAACATCTAAAACCTTAACGTTCACTTCTTGGCCTTCTTTTAACACCTCTGCAGGTGATTTAATCCGCTTACCACAAATTTGAGAAATATGAACAAGTCCAGAAAGACCTTCTCCAATTGTAACAAATGCACCAAATGGCATAAGCTTATCAACAATACCAGTTGTTACAATGCCTTTTTGCACTTGGGATATTTTATGGGATTTTTCTTTTGCTTCTTCTTCTCTTAATACTTCTTTTGCGGATAAAACAAGTTTATTCGCTTCTTTATCAGCAGTTACTACGATTACTTTTAATTCTTTTCCCACAAAGGTAGATACATCTTCAACATATGAGAGGCTTAACATTGAGGCAGGAATAAATGCACGAATACCTTCTAAATAAGTTACAACACCGCTATTTACCGCATTTGATACCTTCACAGTGGAAACAGTGCGTTCTGTCATCATAGTTTTTAACTTTTCCCAAGATAAGATATCATCTGCCTTTTTCTTTGATAGAAGTAGATTACCTTCCTTATCCTCTGATAGTATCATTGCAGTAATTTCCTCTCCGATGGTAACATCCGCTTTGATTGAAAAACGAGGATCGTTACTCAATTCTTCTAGCTTAATGATACCCTCTGAAGAATAAGATAAGTCTACAGTAACTTCAGTGTCAGAGATACCGATTATGGTACCTTTCACAAGGTCACCCTCTGTAAGACGCTTTAAGGAATGTTCCAGTTCCGTTTTAAAATCATCCATGGTTAAATTAGTTTCGTCCATTTTTTTCACCTCATTTATTTTGTGTAGTTTGGCCGTATTTTGCTTCTATTATACTGCAAAAGTATGACAAACCCGATATTTTTAGTATAGCATGGTTGTTCCAAAGAAACAATGGCTTACTTAATTATTGCTATTTGGTGTATAATAGGATGGAAGCTGAGTTTTAAATTAAGCGCTGTGCTACAAAACGTATTATACCCAAAATCAGAGCAGAAATGAGGGAAATTATGAGTGCATTTATAAGTGATATTAACAACTTTTTAGGAAATGGAAAATGTAATGAGGAAGGAAAATCCTTAGAAAAATTTTTGATGGAGTATGATCCTAATAAATATCAAAATCCGTCTGTGACAGCAGATATTTTGGTTTTTCAAAAGCCGGAAAATATTTATGACCTTCATAAAGATTTAAAGCTTTTATTGATTCAAAGAAAAAATCATCCTTGCATAGGATGGTGGGCCCTACCAGGAGGATTTGTTGAAATCCATGAGGATATAGATAAGGCAGCAGCGAGAGAACTTCTGGAGGAGACAGGGCTTAGCGATATCCCTATGGAACAAATCTATACCTTTGGAAAGCAGGATAGAGATCCAAGAACTAGAATAGTAACAGTAGCATATCTAGCACTCTTAGAATTAAATCAAAAAGTAGAGGCTGGAGATGATGCAGCAGAAGCAGAATGGTTTTCGGTAAGCATTAAGAAGGAATTCGAAGAATTATTAGAGGAAGATAATATTATAGCAAAGCATAAGAGAAAAAGAGAACGCTACCATATCGAGGTTATCTGTGAGAAAAATCACGACATAAAGGCAGAAGCTAGCGTGGATTATTTTTGTAATGTTGATACTCTATTGTTACAAGAGGATTACGAGGTTATTCGTAGTAATGGAATTGCATTTGACCACCCTGTATTTATCTTAAGAGCATGCCAGTTATTGTGGAAGAGGATGTAAAGGGAAGGGTACTAAAGAAAAAGAAAGTACTTGTAAAGGGAATAGCTTAAGACATCTTTATATAACAGAGATAAATGTTAATTGATAAAACATATAATAAAGTTAATTGATAAAAAAATATGATAAAGTTAATTGATAAAAAAATATTGACATCATCTGATTAGAGGACTATGATAACAAGGTTTTTAGTTTTATTATAATTCAAATGACAAAGATAGGAGGAACATATGCAATTATTAGTATTAATTCTAAAAAAGTATGAATTTATGGACGAATTATTAAAACATTTGGCTAAGTCTGGTATAAAGGGAGCTACGATTCTAGATGGAACCGGTATGGCAGAGGCCCTTGTAAATATGGAAGATTTGCCAATGTTCGGAGTTCTAAGGCGTATGCTTTCGGAAGAAGAGAAAGAAGTAAGTAAGGTCATGTTAATTGTCTTAAAGGACGAACAGGTTATTATGACAAGATCGATAATCAAAGATGTAATTGGAGATTTAAGAGAGCCTAATACAGGTATAATGTTCTCGATACCGATCACTTACGTGGAAGGGCTTGGTGATTAATTGTGTATCAAACTTACTTATACCTAGCATTTTCATTATTCTTAGCCCTGATTGCAGGGAAAATCGTAAAACAAATCAAGATGCCAAATGTAACAGGCTATCTAATCATGGGTCTTATCGCTGGTCCTTATTGTCTTAATTTAATTCCGTTAGATATGATTGAGACATTTTCTTTTATTCCTGAGGTTGCTTTAGGGTTTATAGCATTCTCCATTGGTTCCGAATTCAAATTATCCTATTTAAAAAAGGTTGGAAAATCGCCGATAATCATTGCTTTTCTAGAAGCATTTATGGCAGTCCTATTTGTTGATGTAATTTTAATTGCAACCGGTCATGATATACCGTTTAGTTTAGTACTAGGTGCAATTGCTGCAGCCACTGCTCCTGCTGCGACCTTAATGGTTGTTAAGCAGTATAAAGCGAAGGGGCCAGTTACTGATACCTTATTACCTGTTGTTGCTATTGATGATGCAGCGGCTTTAATGTGCTATGGATTATCGGTTGCCGTAGCAAAAGCAATTAGTTCGAATGGACAAAGTTCTATTATAACCACGATCACAAAACCAGTGATTGAGATTCTTGGAGCTTTGGCCATCGGTGCGGTTCTTGGATTAACTTTTTCATTTTTGGCTAAGTGGTATACAGGTCGTGGCAATCGTTTAGCGATTACATTTGCCATGATTTTTATTTGCATCGGTGTTTGCGATTGGCTTGGGTGGTCTGCATTACTTGCGTGTATGGCAATGAGTGCAGTTTTAGTAAATACAAGTAGCGCAAGTGAAGTTATATTTAATCAAACGGATCGTATCACACCTCCGATTTTTATGTTATTTTTCTTCCTATCCGGAGCAGAACTTGATATGAGAGTTATACCAACGGTTGGCGTCATCGGTATTTTATATATTGTCTTCCGTGTACTTGGGAAAGTCGTAGGCGCGTCTCTTGGTGCTAAATTAACACATGCAGTACCGAACGTTCAGAAGTATTTGGGATTCACGTTGATACCTCAGGCAGGTGTTGCAATTGGTTTGGCAACAACTTCAATGACAATAGTTCCAGAGTATGGAGCTAAGATACGAACTGTTATTCTTTGTGGTACTGTAATTTATGAGTTAACAGGCCCTATCATTACAAAGATAGCCCTTAAAAAAGCAGGGGAAATTCAGTAGATTACTTCATATAGAAAGGCATTGCCTTGCTTTCCTACGCGGTCAATGGTATTCATATGATATAAAATATTAAGAGCTGTGGAGGCAATTCCTTGAGAAACCCCTGCAGCTTTTTTATAATCTTTTGTAGTAAATTGTTTTGGCAGGTTAGCAGGTAATAGTTTATGATAATCATCCTTATTTGCGATAACCATTTCATCAAAAAGCGCAACAGGAATACCATCATTTCGAGTGGAACCTTTTTTCTTATCCTTACTCCAACCATTTAGTAATCGATACTCCTCCACATCCATGGAGATAATATTAAGACGAAGATTCGGATTTTTCAGGTAATCCTTAATCTGATAAAGTTCAGGAAAAATCTGATATGCAACTCCTGTTTTTGGAGATTTTCTTGGCTTTGATACTTCACCGGTTTCTTCATTTACCCAACTTAACCATTTGGTATGAGCAATCGGATAAACGATAGTTACCTCATATTCAGGAAGATAAGCTTCTAGTTTTCTACGCAATGTATAAAAGTGTCTGGTTTGAATTTCTATGATATGATCCTCTATTAAAATATCAGCCACAAAGTTTTTCACCTTCTGCTCATGACAGGATGCATCTGGTGAATAATAATGCTTTAGGACAGCATGAATTGTCTTTTCACTTAAAGTACCAATTCCATTACCTTGCAGGGCTTGGTCAATGACGAGGGAGCAGGAGGTTTGAAATAATTCTTGTTTCATGGTAGAATATCCTCTCAATATAATAAGAATAGAATACCTTAGTTTGCTTTTGGATGCAATAAGAATGGTTGAGTTCAAATGGAATTATTTAGTGAGTGTTTAAATAAGAGATGAGATTTCTATCATCGAATCAATGCGATTTCCTCTATACAGGTATAAAAATGTAGGGTATAGTATTAGATAGGAAAATTAACCTTTGAGTAAATTAAAAAACGCATCACGCTATGTTTCATTACACTTATTAATTTGTGTGCTTAGGTATTAAAATAGACTCTTATTGTAGTTTATAATGATAAAATAACGAAAAATTAAGAGATATCGATGTATCTGAAGAAGGAAATATTATAATAAATATAAATAACAGGAGGATCATAATGAGAGAAAAAGAGATTGCAGGAGAATTACTTTCCTATATAAAAAAAGCAGCATCACCTTATCATGCGGTATTAGAAGGTATTACTATGCTTGAGGAGGCAGGCTTTATAGAGCTTGACTTTCGTAAGACTTTTTGTTTAAAGCCAGGAGGGAAATATTATACAAAGCCTTTTGGAACTACCTTATTTGCATTTACCATTGGTAATCAGGTTACAAATACACAACAGTTTCGTCTAGCTTCTGCACATACGGATCATCCTTGCCTTCATGTAAAACCTACAGCAGAGTTAACAAGTAAAGGATATTTACGAGTTAATACAGAGATTTACGGTGGTCCAATTCTAAATACTTGGCTTGATCGCCCACTTTCTATTGCTGGTAGAGTTGCACTTAAGAGTGAGAATCCATTTGCTCCAGCAACCAAAGTAATTCGTGTAGATAAGCCGTTCTTAACAATTCCTAACCTTGCAATTCATATGAACAAAGAGGTAAATAAGGGTGTAGAATTAATGAGGCAGACGGATATGCTTCCATTGATGGGTGTTTTAAATGATACATTAAATGAAAAATCTTATTTTATAGAATTTCTAGCAAAAGAGCTTCAAGTTGAGGCTAGCGATATTTTAGATTTTGACCTTTATGTATATTGTGCTGAGGACGGATTGCTACTTGGTATGAACGAAGAGTTTATTCAGAGTCCAAGATTAGATAATCTTACTTCCTGCCATGCACTACTTCGTGGTATGATTGATGGAAATCGTGAGGATGGTATCAATATTATCGGTTTATTTGATAATGAGGAAATTGGAAGTGAAACAAAGCAGGGAGCAGATTCTGCATTGTTTTCCATGTTCCTTGAGAAGATTTATCAGGCATTAGGTTATGATAGAGCTGCATTAAATGATTCTATTTTAAGCAGTTTTCTCATCTCTATGGATGTGGCTCATGCTCTTCATCCAAGTAAGACAGATAAATATGATCCAGTGAATTATGCGCTAATGAATGATGGCGTAGTATTTAAGATTAGCGGAAATCAGCGTTACACCTTTGATACAGAAGCGATTGCATCCATGGTTATGCTATGCGACAAATACAATATTCCTTATAAGAAATTTGTGAATCATTCGGATGTGATCGGTGGTGGAACAATGGGACCGATTATCTCTTCTTGGCTACCAATGAAAACTGTAGATATTGGTATTCCAATGCTTGCGATGCACTCTGCTAGAGAACTTATGGGTATCAAAGATCAGAAGGCATTAGTTGACCTTGCTACCGCATTCTTTACGGAATAGATAACAGGAACTTACTTTAGTTTTCCTTATAATAATCTCTAAATCCCATGATATGTGAAAAGTCACAAAAGAGTGGTTTGATTAAAAGACTTTCTTGACATATTTCACAAAGTTTGCTATAATTCATTTGGTCGGTATCGAGAAGGTATTGTCCGGAGGATGAAGCATTGGGGAATGTTTAGAGGGCGAAGCTATTAAAAAAATGAGATTGATGAATCGGTGTATTACAGTACAGCACTTATATTCTTGTATGGGGACAAGAACAGCTGTAAGGAGGAATACAAGTTTCATCAATCTTATTTTGTAATACCCTTGACAAATTTAAAGTAGAAATGTATACTTGAGGCAAATTCATATAAAAAATGCTGAGAAAAGAAGAGTATATATGGAATACTGAACAGAGAACCTTGCCGGAAGAAATTCTAGTGTGCTGAGAGCAGGGAACAGTGGAACATATAGAAGATGGTCTTGGAGCTGCGTAGCTGAGGTTTTAAGCTTAGGTTACGACGTATTCACACGTTATAGTGGGAGACTGTGTTAGCAGTCGGTAAGATACTAGCTGAAAAGTTAGTATGAATTAAAGTGGCACCACGGGAGATACTCTCGTCTTTAAATAGACGGGGGCTTTTTTTATTTATAGGAAATTACTCTGCAATTACCTATAATAAAAATATATTTGTGGGATGCTATAAAAAGACAGGAATTCCATATTATTAATTTTAACGATTGAGAACGCAGTATTTTATGACAAATGAACTGGATTGCCAATTCATTTTGTTTACAATTTTTAAACTAATTTGTTTACACATTTTAAAAACAATAAATGTAAGGAGGAGATGTTATGAGCAAAAAGCCATATTACATCACAACTGCTATTGCATATACATCAGGCAAGCCACACATTGGAAATACGTATGAAATCGTACTTGCGGATAGTATTGCTAGATTTAAGAGATTGGAAGGATATGATGTATTCTTCCAGACAGGGACCGATGAACATGGTCAGAAAATTGAGGAAAAGGCCGCGGAAGTGGGAGTTTCTCCAAAAGAATTCGTAGATAAGGTAGCAGGTGGAATTAAAGATATTTGGGATTTGATGAATTCCTCTTATGATAAATTCATTCGTACCACCGACGAAGATCATGAAAAACAGGTTCAGATGATTTTTAAGAAGTTATATGATCAGGGCGATATCTACAAAGGTAACTACGAAGGAATGTACTGTACTCCTTGTGAGTCCTTCTTTACCGCTTCCCAGCTTGTAAATGGAAAATGTCCTGACTGCGGAAGAGAGTGTCAGCCAGCAAAAGAAGAAGCATATTTTCTAAAGCTTAGCAACTACACACAGAGATTAATTGATCATATCAACACACATCCAGAGTTTATTCAGCCAGAATCCAGAAAGAATGAGATGATGAACAACTTCTTGTTACCTGGATTACAGGATTTATGTGTATCCAGAACTTCCTTCAAATGGGGTATTCCTGTAGACTTTGATCCGAAACATGTTATTTATGTATGGATTGATGCGTTAAGCAACTATATCACTGGTATTGGTTATGACTGCGATGGAAATTCCACTGAGCAGTTTAATAAATTCTGGCCAGCAGATTTACACTTAATTGGTAAGGACATCTTACGTTTCCATACAATTTATTGGCCAATCATGCTAATGGCACTTGATTTACCATTACCAAAGCAGGTATTTGGTCATCCTTGGTTATTACAGACGGATCCAAATGCAAAAGACGGTTCTGGAGTAAAGATGAGTAAATCCAGAGGTAACGTATTATATGCGGATGATTTAGTAGAATTCTTTGGTGTAGATGCAGTTCGTTACTTCGTGCTTCATGAGATGCCATTTGATAATGATGGTGTGATTAACTGGGAACTTATGGTAGAGCGTATGAATTCCGATCTAGCGAATACCTTAGGAAACTTAGTAAATCGTACGATTTCAATGTCAAATAAGTACTTTGAAGGTGTTGTGAATAAGACGGATGTAACAGAGCCAGTAGATACAGACCTAATTGATGTTGTAACAAAGACGAGAGATAAAGTGGTTGCAAAGATGGCAAACCTTCGTGTTGCAGATGCAATTTCTGAGATCTTTACGTTATTTAAGAGATGTAACAAATATATTGATGAGACAATGCCATGGGCTCTTGCAAAAGAGGAAGAGAAGAAGGCTAGACTTGAGAACGTATTATATAACTTAGTTGAGAGTATCTGTATTGGTGCTAATCTATTAGAGCCATTCTTACCAGAAACTGCAGAGAAGATTTTAGCGCAGTTAAACGCTAGAAAAAGAAATATTGAGGAGCTTGCCACCTTTTCGTTATACGAAAACGGTACGAAGGTAACAGATCAGCCACAGATTTTATTTGCTCGACTTGATTTAAAAGAAGTTTTAGCTAAAGTGGAAGAAAAAACTGCAAGCGAAGTAGAGGAGACAGTTAACGTGGAGGAAGTAAAACAAGAAGAAACTGTAATTGAGATTCCAGCAAAAGAAGAAATTACCTATGATGATTTTGCAAAACTACAATTCCAAGTAGGTGAGATTATTGCTTGCGAAGAAGTGAAGAAATCAAAGAAACTTCTTTGTTCCCAAGTTAAAATTGGAAATCAAGTAAAACAGATTGTATCTGGAATCAAGGCTCATTATACGGCAGAAGAAATGGTTGGTAAGAAGGTTATGGTTTTAGTGAACTTAAAACCAGCAACATTAGCAGGAATCGTATCCGAAGGTATGTTGTTATGCGCAGAGGATGAAAATGGAGTTCTTGCACTAATGACACCAGAAAAACCAATGCCATCTGGAGCTGAAATCTGCTAAGATAGTGATTTTGGCGTTCAGCATATTGCAATAGATTAAGAGAATTTAAAACTATTTTTTAGAGAAATTTAAATCTAATTAAAATAGAAAAGAGGGAACAAATATTATCTCCTAGTGGTGTTCTAAACACTGTAGAAAGATAATCTTTGTTCCCTCTTTTTATTCTATGTTCTGGCCTTGCTAACCGGAAATAGAATAAGGATTATACGGAATATGGGGTAGATTTTTTCACTTGTTTTAGTAGGAATTTATAGCGTTGTTGGATTGCATTTACCTGATAGATGCAGCTATCTATTAAGTCTGGATCAACGACATTCTCAAAATTGGAATAAGCAGATTCTAATTCTTTTTGCGTATTTGCAATTTCTTTTAATAGTTCTTTGTTTATTTCATCTTGTTTTTTCTTAAATAAGTGCATATCAGTCACCACCTTTTAAAATCTTAGAAAGCAAAATAGTATGCTTTCATTTTAATAATTTGTTATATTATAGTCTTACATTGGAAGCAATATACATGCTTATTCTTTTTTTTATTTATTTTCTTGTTTTAGGATTGGCTAAGCAGAATATGATTTTAACTGAAGTTTTATGTCTGGACTTCCTAATCATAAATTTTATTTGCATTTAGAAATGGAGCAAGAATGAAGAAAAAAGTGAGAAAACCTTATGAGAATTTAGTCTATCTTTTCTCGGACAGAATATACTTACATTAAATAGGCCAAGTGGTTTTGAGAAATTTAGGAGAGAGGTAAAAGGAATATGAAGCAATATATTTCCTATCTGTTATTTGCACTTGCTGGAATGCTATTTGCATGGTATCTATATTTAAATCATAAGAGATGGATTGGTACCGTAATCGTTCGTGCAGTTCTATCCATTGTTATAATTTATCTAATTAATACAGTTGCTCTAAATTTTGGTATTGCTACCTTAGTAGGAGTTAATCTTGTAAGTATTGTAGTAACGGCATTCTTAGGGGTTCCGGGGTTACTGTTATTATATGGAGCGTCTCTATTTTTCTAAGAGAGTAGTGTAGTGTTTTTTTATTTAAAGGGCGAGAGGATTCAGACATTCTATTTCTATATGTTTAGCGATGAAAATATGGACAGGCTCTATTAACGAATTGACGATTTATAAAGGGAAATTCGGGAAATTTAATGAGACAGTTACTCAACTTGAAGAGAATACTAAGGCAAATTTTAATGAGTTTGATAAGATTAATGCTAATAAAGAATACTACCAATGTATGTTGCGAGAGTAATAAATTTAGATAATTTAGGAAGGATTTTTTCAAATAAATACTTGAAAATAAATTATCGGCAATCACACCGATACAAGTGGATAACTTTCTAAAATTGTGGATATTGTATAAAATATTTCTCTTCTCTGTGCATACCGATGAAAATATGAAGAAGCTAAGAAAAATAGTTGACGCTTTACAAATTAAGGAATATGATAATCTTATCTAATAAAGCTGTCTATCAAAGTATAATAGAATTCTTACTCCTTATTCCTTTCGGAAGATTCAAGAACACAGGGTAAGACAGACAGTGTCTAAGAAATGAACTTCTTAAAATTCTTAACATCTATCTTGTTTCTAAGGAAACATCCATTGATTTAATTCAGGGGGAGTATATGAAATTAACAGTTGCCATATTAGATCGCCAGGAGGATTATGCGCGTCTTATGATGGAATTTATGAATCAACAGGCGGATTACGGATTCTGTGTGGTTGTATTTACGGAGGAAGAGTTATATCGAACATATGAGAAGGAACATAAGATAGATATCCTTTTGTATGCAGAAGAATTCCGAGGTAGTATGATAACGAATCTTTCTAAAGTTAGTTATTGTTTATGCGAAGAGGTCTCTTCAGATAAAGAATCTATTTTTAAATATCAATCTGCAAGCAATATCATGAATCTGTTACTTGAGCGATATTTAGATCTTGGCTACTCATGGAAACCAGCTACAAAAAATACTGGAAAGCAAAAGGTAATAGGAGTATTTTCTCCATGTTATGAAATTAGGCAATCAGGCATTGCTATAAGTCTTGCTAAACTTTTATCTACGAAGGAGAAGTGTATCTATATTTGTTTACATCCTATTTTCCCTTCTGAGCTCCTTGGAAATGGAGATCATAGCAGCTTAAGTGACGTTATTTACTTACTAAAGCAGGATGGAGTAAATAAGAGTGTGAAGATAAAACAATGTCTGGAGCAAGTGGGAGAGTTAGATTGTATCTTAGGAACTTACTATTTTGCTGAACTATATGAATTAACCTTTGAGGAGATTATAAATCTATTCACTGAACTAAAAGAGAATCTGCTATATGAAACTATAGTGATAGATTTTTCTCTTTGTTCCTCCTTAGCACTTGATTTATTAAAATCGTGTGACGTATTGTTACAACCAAAACTGATTGGAGAGTTTCAACAGAGTTCCAGTATTGCTTTTGAGGAACAGTTAAGAAGAACCGGACAGGATCAATTAAGAGAGAAGTTAGTACAGATATCAATTCCCTATGAAGAGCAAAAACAAAAGAATATACGCTTAGATAAACAAAAAGAAGCGGAATATCAACAAATTCTAAAAGAACTTCAATTCTAAGAATTCCATTCTGAAGAATTCTTTAATTCTAAAAAATGCTTCGTATAATTACCTCTTAAAATATATTTGGATTCTCGTTTTAATTCTGAAAGCTAGGAAAATATTATCTAGACACATATGAAAATAAAAACTCAAATGGGGGAGATGATTGTCTATGGAACAGAGGAAGCAGGAATTGCAGGAACAAATTCTTGCGGGAATTGATATGACAAGAGAATTCACAGAAGAAGAACTATTTGACCGTATTGATGAAGTTATTAAGGTTTGTGGAAAAGAAGAATACATAAGTATTACCGAAAAACAACGGTTACGCAGAGAAATCTTTAATTCCATTCGTAGGCTTGATGTATTACAGGAACTTGTTGAAGATACCTCCATAACGGAAATTATGATTAATGGTGCAAAAGAAATATTCGTAGAGCGAGATGGCAAACTGATGAGAGGGGATAAGGAGTTTGAATCAGACCGTAAGCTAGAGGATGTAATTCAAACGATTGTTGCAGGGGCGAATCGAATTATTAATGAATCTAGTCCAATTGTGGATGCCAGATTAAAGGATGGCTCTCGTGTTAATATAGTACTTCCACCCATAGCAATTGGAGGACCAACCGTTACGATTCGTAAGTTTCCAAAGGAAACAATGACGATGGAAAAGCTGGTGGCAATTGGTTCTTTAACCGAAGAAGCTGCTGAATTTTTAAAGAAGTTGGTAATCGCCGGGTATAATATCTTTGTTAGTGGAGGTACCGGTTCAGGAAAAACAACTTTCTTAAATGCATTGTCGAATTACGTTCCTTCGGAAGAAAGAATTATTACGATTGAAGATTCTGCGGAGCTGCAAATACGTAATATTCCAAATTTAGTTCGCTTGGAGGTAAGAAATGCAAATGTGGAGGGTAAGAATGAAATCTCGATTCGTGACTTAATAAAAAGTAGCCTTCGTATGAGGCCCGACCGTATTATTGTTGGTGAGGTTCGAGATGCCTCTAGCATTGATATGTTACAGGCTCTAAATACAGGACATAACGGAATGAGTACGGGACATTCCAATTCGCCAACGGATATGTTATCCCGATTGGAGACCATGGTTTTACTTGGGGCAGAAATACCGCTGTTGGCTGTTAGAAAACAAATTGCTTCTGCGATAGATATTGTGATTCACCTTGGAAGACTTCGAGATAAGTCGAGAAGAGTATTAGAAATCGTTGAAGTCTTAGAATGTGTGGATGGGGAAATTGAAGTGAATCCACTTTTCTTATTTTCAGAAGAAGGGGAAACAAAGGAGGGAAAAGTATTAGGGGAACTAAAAAAAACAGACAATTCACTGCTCCATGTACAAAAGCTGTTACGTGCAGGATTATCCTTATAAAGGAGGTAGTCGATTAGTCTATGATTGAAGATTATGATGTTTATCATATGAATAAAAAAGAATTTCTTGTATGCCTGTTCAAAGGCTTTCTATTGTGTCTTATGGTAAGTTTCTTATTTTATCAAAATATCTTTTTATGTTTCATTCTATCACCTTACCTATATTTTTTTTATAAAAAGGAACAAAGAAAAATGACAGAGGATCGCAAAAAGAAACTAAGCTTAGAGTTTTTGGATGGGATTCATAGTTTGTCGGTAGCTTTGGAGGCAGGATATTCGGTTGAGAATGCTTTTAAAGCAGCAATCAAAGATTTGGGGTTAATGTATTCAAATGAAGCACTCATTATGAAAGAATTTCAATGTATTGTTTCTCAGATTAATCATAATATCCCTATTGAAGTTGCCATTGCTGAATTTGCAAATCGAAGTAAGCTAGAAGATGTGGAGTGCTTCTCAGAAGTATTTAAAACTGCCAAACGGACGGGCGGTGACTTAGTTGCTATTATTAAGATGACAAGTAAAACAATTGGTGAAAAAGTAGAGGTTATGAGAGAAATTGAGACACTAATCACAGCAAAAAAGATGGAGGCTAATATCATGAAGTTAGTTCCATTTGGTATCTTAGGATATATGTTACTTGGCAGTCCTCAGTTTTTAAAACCTCTTTATCATAATTTACTTGGAAGTTTATTTATGACAGTTCTATTAGGAATTTATTTAGTTCTAACTAAGTTGGTAGATAAAATTATTGCCATTCGAGTGTAAATAGATTGGAGAGACTATGACTTATGCAATTCTATTTGTTCTTATTCTCATTCTTGTTCTTATTCTCATTCTTGTTCTTTTTTTCCTTTCAAAATCCTATGACAAAGAATTTATTGATGGTCTTGATAGCAAAGAACATCCGCTAAAGAAGCTCTATTCCTTGATTGGATTTTGTTGGTTCCAAGTAATTCACAGACCTCAAAAATCAAACACGAAGGAGACAGCACTCTTGTATCAAAAAGGAGCGCTAATGACTTTTGTATTTCTATTATTTTTAATCATTCTTCTTGTCAATGATCAAAAAAAGCCGAAAGAAATCTTTCAAGATGGTTATAAAATAGAACGACCAGAGGTAGGAGAAGGATCAAAAACCTATCATCTTGGATACCAACTAGGTACAGAAGAGGAAGAGCTTACCTTTGAAATAACAGAAAAACAGGTGAAAAAAGAGGATAGAAGTAAGATGTTTCAAGCAGCAGAAGCTGCCTTAAAAAAGATAATCCTAAATAAGAATATAGATTTTCATCAAGTAACCTCTGACTTAAAGTTTCCAAAGAAATTTGGTTCCCCACCTCTTAACGTTTCTTATAAAACTGAACAACCGGATTACTTGTGGGAGGATGGAAGTATTCGAGGGGAAGGAGCACCTAGGGAAGGTATACCAACCAGAATTAATGTAACGTTACGATACTCTGAGGATACGTATGAATTTCAAATTAACATTACAATATTACCTCCGATAGAGCTTGAATTATCCAAAAAGGATGTCATGGAGTTGGAAGTGAAAAGACGAGAGGAGGAAAACAGGGAAGAAGATAAGGTTACACTTCCAAGAGAGGTAATGGGTGATCAAGTTTTATGGAAATCTATTAAAAATAATTCTACCCTTCCTTTATTACTTATAGGAATCTTGGCTATGGTGTGCATTCCATTTTTTATAGAGCAGAAAAAAAGAGAAGGAGAGCAGCAAAAACAAGAACAGCTTCTACTTGATTATCCTGAGATTATGATGAAATATACCCTATTACTTAGCGCAGGTATGACAACCTATGGTGCGTGGGAACGAATTGTAAAAGATTATAACACACGTATGGAGAGAGAATCCGGAGGAGCCGGGAGAAATAAAAAGAAATTAAGTAAAAGCAAGAGTAAGAAATCCAAACGATATGCCTATGAAGAGATGATAATCACAAAAAATGAAATTGACCTTGGAGTCTCAGAGGCAGTCGCTTATGAACGTTTCGGAAGGAGATGCAAACTTCTTTCCTATCTTAGGTTTAGTACTATCATAGTTCAGAATATGAAAAAAGGAAACAAAGGGATGATTCCTATGTTAGAAGCGGAGTCAGTACAAGCACTTCTTGACCGGAAGGAGCAGGCAAAACGTCTAGGAGAGAGGGCATCCACGAAGATGTTAATGCCCATGATGGGAATGTTATGTATTGTGATTGCAATACTTATGGTACCCGCAATGATGTCCATGGGGATGTAATTATTATTATAAAGTGCTAACGCACTAGAATAGAGGTTGTATGAGAAAAATGAAAAGTAAAGATAAGAATATATTAAAAAATAACCAAGGGTTTGGAGTAGTGGAAGTTATTCTAATTATCGTTGTTGTGATAGCGCTTATTATTATATTTCAAGAGCAGATAACAAGTATTTTTAATAGAGCGATGGGAGCATTAAAGGCTAGTACAGATAGTTATTTTAATAATATTACACCAGCTCCCTAAGGAGGTATTTCATGAGAAACCAAAAAGCAAGTGGAGTAATAACCATCTATCTGACCCTGACATTATCTATTATGATAACACTCATAGTTACAACCATCGAGATGGCCCGTGTTACTGCTGCAAGAGCATATAGTGAGCGAGTATTACAAACAGCGATGGAATCAACTCTTTGTGATTATTATTTACCTTTATTTGAGCGGTACCACGTGTTTGGATTAGATATTGGATATGGTAGTAATATAGCAGATAGCAATCTATTAGTTGATGAAATTAGAAAAGGAATAGAAGTTAGTTTTCTTCCAACGAAAGATGATCCAATATCGAATCTTCTATTACAAAAGAAAAGCTATCTCATATGCAATCCAATGCTAGAAGAGCTTTCGGTGGAAAATATCCACTATATCACAGACCTTGATGGTGAATTGTTTCGAAAGCAAGCAACTTCTTATATGAAATATCAAGCTGCAACAGAAGGGTTAGAGTATATATTGGATTCAGTACATGCCTTAGAAAAAACGGAAAAGGCAAATCAAAAATTCGAAGAAAAGATGAAGGTAGAGCAGGAATTCATGCTAATTGATAAGGATATCTTAAAGTTGATGGAACTTATCGATGGAATAAAAATAAAAGATAATCAGATCGAGTGTAAAAATGGAAAACCAAAAACGATAGATTCCTTCGCAAAGAAGCTGCTTTCCGAAGAGCCTACGATGGATAACGCGTTGATTAATCACTTCACAATATTTGATTCGTTAAAGGATAACTATATCAATTATCCAAATCAATTAATTAGTTTAAAGGATAGTGCAAAAGATGTAGTGGAGAGCTACCGTACCGCCTATGAGAATGCAGTTAGACAACGTGAGCAGGAGCTTGCAAGTCTGCGTGCCGAAAGAGCAGATATGTTAAAAGAATCGAAAGATAAACCCTGTGATACAACTAAGATTGATGCAAGGATTATGTCACTAGAGCAATCTCCAATTACAATAGATATCTATGTATTAGATAGTCTTATGGCAAGCTGCAACTCTATCAATCAAAAAATGGCTAATTTTCTTAATACATTAAAAGTGGTAAAAGAAAAAGCTAGTCAGGCGCTTTCCTTGGTACAAAAAATTAAGGAAGCTAGATATAAAGCACAAGATAGTAAGAATAATTTTTTAGATGGATTAAACAAGGCGAGAGAAGAAATAGGAGATGTGTTGTACGAAGAATTATCGAATAATTCAGAGGAGATGGAGCGGTATTCAAATCCTGAAGAAAAAGGTATCGGAATAATTAAAGACATTGTAAGTATGGAAGAAACCTTAATACAAGATATAAAAGTGTTAGAAGAGGTAGAAAGATGCGTATTACCTAGTATGGCCTATACAGAAGAGGGGTATGATGCATGGCTATCTAAAGTAAACCTAATGCAGACTTCTTTGGATCATTATAAACTGAATGGGCTTGCTTTTGATTACAGCGGTGTTAATTTCTCTGAAGAAAAGAATAGTATCTTAATAGCTGGTAAGTCCTTGATATCAGATGGTTTACTAAATTTAGTACTAGAAGACGTGAATAGCGTATCAAAAGCGGAATTATCTCAATCAGAATTACCCTCCTTTACAGCAAAGAAACTTCCAGAGAAGAGTTCGCAGGCTGAGAATAATATTAAAAACATTATGAACACGGAGGATAGAGAGGATATTACAACCACAGGGGTCGGAAAGTTAGGAACCGAAGCCTTGGGCAGTTTCGCAAATAGTTTGGTAGAGGAATTATTATTTCAAGCTTATGAAAATGAACATTGTACCTACTACTTATCGGAAGATTATAAGCTAGGACAGGTTCTACAATATGAGCTGGAGTATTTATTATATGGGAATATGAGTGACAAAGAGAATGTTTCCTCATTTATCAATCGTCTAATTTTAATACGGACCATTGGAAATATGATTTCTGTATTAACGGATGCAAATAAGGTGAGAGAAGCAAGTGAATTTGCTGCATTAGTTGTTGGATTTTCTGGACTGCCCTTTTTAATAAGTGTAGTTAAGTATGTGATTTTATTTATCTGGGCATTGGAACAATCTTTAGTAGAAACAGCAGCTATGCTCCTGGATAAAAATGTACCCATATTTTGTATGAAAGACGATTTTGTAGTGGAATTTAAAGATTTGGCAAGCTTTAATAAAGAGACAATTATAAAAAAAGCAAAAAATTATAAGACAAAAGAAGGTTTCTTAAGTGTTGGCTACAAAGAATATCTTCAAATATCACTATTTTTTTCAAATAAAAACAATCAATATTACCGGATGATGGACATAATACAGGAAAATCTTCGTTATGAATATGAAGATTCCTTTCGAATACGTAATTGTGTTGTAAATTATCGTGCGGGGGCTAAGATTAGCATGCCCGAACAGTTTTTTTCACTTCCATTTGCCATAAATCGTGAGGCTTTATCTATTCACGGTTACCTATATTTGGCCCAAAATACAGTCTCATATTAAATTCCTCCTAAGAGGGTGTGGTGAGGTCTTTGTTTTTTACATATTAAAATAAAAAAATCTCTCTCCAAGAACATTTGCCGATGTTTCCTATTGTAAAAAACAAAGACTTGACCACACCCTATGGGACTGTAAAAGAAAGAATCAATTTTAGTGGGAGGAGAGATGGTGTTAAAAAAAAGAGAAAAGGGATTACTAACATTAGAGGCTTCCTTAGCATTACCGATATTTGCATTCGCAGTTTATGCATTAGTTTTTTTCTTTCAGGTCATTGCAGCACAGGATTGCCTTCATTATTATGCAACTAAGGTTGCAAGAAACATATCCTCCTATGGGATAATAACAAATTATGCTATGAATTTTAGTGAAGATGAGGATAGTAGAACAGAGATAAAGGAAAATTTAAACGAGGATGACGAGACAATCTTCTCTGGGTTATTTGATACATCGGATGTCACAAATATACTTACCTCAGCAGCAAGTGGTATTATGCTGGAAGAATCCATAAAACCATATGTGAAGGATCATCATGCTATAAAGAATTGTATTCAAGGTGGATATGCGGGAATAACATTTTTAGGGTCATCTCTATTTGATGAAGAGGCGTGTATCCAAGTTGTAATGCAATATAAGATACAGCTTCCAATTTGGAAAGAAATTTTTCCTGTTTTTCCAGTGGTACAGCGAATAAGAATCCGAATGTTTAATGGACATGCAGTTCCTTCCTCACTGAAAACAGAGGAGGGAGACAACGAAGATGGTGAATATGTTTATATTACGCCAAACGGTTCCGTATATCACACCAATGCAAATTGTTCTCATATTAAAATTAACGTTCAAGCAGTGGATAGCACAAGGATTTCTTTTATTTGCAATTCTAATCATTGTACCTACCGAGCATGCGAATTGTGTTTTGAAAAAAACTCAACACTTCCAAGTACTGTTTATATCACAGAATATGGAGACTGCTACCATAGCAGCCGCACTTGTTCCGGAATAAAACGTACCGTTATGAAAGTGCTGTTAACAGAAGTAGGAGCAAGAGGTGAGTGCAGTAGATGCAAGGCACATAAAAAAGAGTAATTAAAGTATGGAGCTTATGAATTTCTAAGTCCCATGCTTATGAACTACTAAGCTCCAGGCTTATAAACATCTTAATCCCAAGCCTATAAGCTACTAAGTCTCAAGCTTGTGAAATTCTTAATCTAAGCTTGAGCGGTATTGCTCTATTAACCTCAGTGAAAAGGAAATAAAAAAATAAATCAATAGAATGGGGGAAATTTATAAAGTGCTATTCATGATTAGTTTTGGTGAGATTAGCTTAATGAGTGTTTTTAAACTTTGTGGAGTAACCTGGATCGGAGCTCTACTCTTTATCTTAGGAATACAGGATATAAAACGAAAGGAAATCTCTTGTTGGTGGCTTATTAGTTTACTTCCGCTTATTGTTATAGAACTAGCCATACCTTCTGAGATAACTTTTATCGAAAGAATATTTGGGGTACTCCTTGGGCTTTTCTTTGTAATCCTTAGTAAGGTTACAAGAGGGCAAATTGGTATTGGTGATGGTTATGTTCTATGTGCAATTGGAGTGATACTTGGGATTAGTAAATCTGCAATTCTTTTAAGTTATGCGTTCTTGTTAACTTCTGTTGTGTCTATCGTTCTTCTTGTTTTATTTCGGTGGAATCGTAAGAAAACAATTCCGTTTGTTCCATTTCTATTTTTGGGGTACCTTGGCTGTATCTTAATAAAATGAGGGAAGTAGCCCTAATATAGAAGTTATAATCCTGTGTGGTGCTATCAATGTATGGGGAATTACTACAGCTAAAATACATTAAATTCGTAAGGGATAATTAATTTACAATAGACGAAACAGTTAACGGCAAGGAGTAAGGAATGATAAAAAAAGCTTTTTTTACAGTGGAAGCAGCCTTTGTCTTACCACTTGTATTTTATACAATTTTATTTCTTTTAAATTATAGCTTCTATAGTCATGACAGAGCCAAATTACAATCATTAGGAGAGGAAGTAGTTTTAAAGGCTGCTTCCTATATCACCTATCAAGTTGATATGGAATTAGCAGTGCTAAGAGTAGAAGATTATTTATCCAAAGGTATTTTATATCCAATTGGCATAGAAAGAGAGAAGGATGAGGTAAGGGTATTAGGCTATGTAAAAGAAACGTTAACCAATGGTTATTGGGTATGTGAAATAAGAGATTTACAAGTACAAACTACCCTGTCTAAGGTTAGAATAACCGGTAAATTAGAAGCAGTTTTTCCAAGTGCAAAACTGTTTGGAATTTTAAAGAAGGATGGATTTACAGTGCCATTTTGCTTTGAGGAAACTATATTTTCGAGGGAAGAAAAAACAAGATTATTGGAAGTGTCAATAAATCTTGGGAAAAAAATAAAGGGAGTGGATAAGGCTGTACAGAAATTAAAGGAACTTGTAGCAAAAATGAAATAAAAATTTGAGTAGATGATTTTTACAAAAAAATAAGTATCAGAGAAATTAATGTTAAAGTAAAGACAGAGATGATTAATGTAAATAGTAATGCAGGGATGAATTAAGTTGGAAAATAAATGAGTGATAAATTAATTATGCTATTTAGGGGTTAGCATAGCTTAGGTTAAATATGGTCAATAGAGGAGTGAATAAACGTGGGGAAAGAGGATATCCGTTCAGAATGGAAACGGGATTTGTATCATAACTATTTGATTTTTAATGGAAGAGAAGAAGTGAGAGTGTCTTTTCAGGAGAAGATGCTGGAACATAATAAAATTGAAGGAATACTACCTTTTCAGATACATTCCATCGATAATCATAAACAATTTCATTATGAAGTTACAGG
Organism: Lachnoclostridium sp.; assembly: GCF_031997925.1. NCBI lineage: Bacteria > Bacillati > Bacillota > Clostridia > Lachnospirales > Lachnospiraceae > Lachnoclostridium > Lachnoclostridium sp. Next base: position 33,952 of record NZ_DAMADT010000034.1, read on the forward strand.
ATACCAAGTGATTTCTAGTATATCTGAAAAGGTTCCTCTAAGGCTAAGTCAGGTAACAATGCTTCTTAAATCTCTGTTAGCAGTTTTAAAGGAAGCAAAATCGTATCTTTTAGATACCGGGGATTTTGTGCTGTTACCAGAATATACGTTTATCCATTTGCCAGATTATAAATTAGGATTATGTTATTATCCGGGGTATGAAGTTCCGCTTAAGGAACAGCTGGTTACTTTTTTAGAATTTTTAATGGGATGTGTAGATTATCAGGATAAAGAAGCAGTCCTTTTTGTTTATTCACTTTATATGAAGAGCAAAGAAGATAACATTACGATACAAGAACTTAAGTCTTTTCTGGAGGATCAGGAAGAAAAGGATAGGTTAAATATTCAATTAGGGGAAAACGGGTTAGAATTTCAAGGTGAACTGGACAAAGTGAAAGAACCACAAAGGTATAGAGAGTCTTATCAGGATAAAGATTCCATAAAGCAGCCTCCTAATTTAAATAAATATAATGAGGAAAAGAAGAATCAGAGGTTTAAGGAATCTTCAGAGAATTCATTGCAAAGAAATCCGTTACAAAGTAAAGTGACTACTTTACTAACAGATGCAAAAGAAAGAATACTTGGAAAAGAAAGTGATACAGGAACAAGAAAGAAAAATGATAATCCAAAGAAAGAGATACAAAATAACAGTAGAGGAAAAGAAACTCAGAATGGCAATAGAAAAAAGGAACATCCATATCCCTTTGTAAAAGAGAAACTGGAGCAAGAAGAGGAAATCCAATACTATCCTATCCTTTGCTATGTTTTGTTTGCAGTATTACTCGTTATATGCATCGGAATCTTCCTATACACCTATCAAAAGGGATTTTTATTTCAATCATTAAACAAAAAGATAGATGGGTTAAAATTAATCTCTTTACTTGGCGTTATGGGAATAGTATTGGGGTATGGATATCTAAAAATATTTTCGAAAGAAAGAAAACAAAGTCGCATTGTAACAAGAGCTACCTATCAAGTGCCAGATAAGGAGGATCTATTTCCGAACTCCGTATTCTCAGAAAGTAATAGCTTAATAGAAAATAGTTGTAGATTACCTAAGCAAGAGAATAATCTGAATTTCGATATTCCTACTTATCTTACATGGCAAAGCAATGAACCTCCTATGAATCATAGAGAGGATTTCCCTTCTAGTTTCGATTCGGGGGAATCTTACGATGAGGAGGAGTGTACAGTACTACTTACTCGCCCTGATAAAGAATACGATTCTCTTATTCCACTAGAGTCAACGAAATTTGATACGATAGAAATTAAGGATTATCCGTTTTTTATAGGGACTGCAAAAAATAACCTAGGTTATAGTTTAATTAACACCGCAGTTAGTAGATATCATGCAAAACTTGAAAAGGATGAGAGTAGATTCATATTAACAGATCTTGATTCCACGAACGGGACTTTTGTAAATGGAAGAAAATTAATGCCAAACGAGAATTTAGAAATAAAGCAAGGAGATGCGGTTTCCTTTGCAAACATAGGTTATATTTTTCATTGTTTAAACCAGTAAAATGAGTAAAATGCCAAGGTTAACCTATATATTTTGTATAAGTTTACTTGCCCAAATAAATCAATTGTTATATAATGTTGATAATTAGGTAATTACTTATAGAGACAAGGAGGTGTTGTAGCGGTCCTTTGAAAGAGGAATCAAAAGGCCGTACAACACCCTTTTGGATTTTTGAGAGATGAATTACCAGACAACAGGTAACGGTTAAAGAAAACAAATTTTTTAATTGGGCAATGCATAGGGATTATGCAGATACAATCTGTCCAAGCACATAGCATGTGCAAGAATGGAGGTATTTATGGAAAAGTACATTATGGCACTTGATCAGGGGACAACAAGTTCGAGATGTATTCTTTTTAACCAACGAGGGGAAGTCTGTAGTGTAGCGCAGAAGGAGTTCACACAAGTGTACCCAAGAACAGGCTGGGTGGAACATAAACCTATGGATATTTGGTCTTCTCAGATAAGTGTGGCAGCAGAAGCGATGGCAGCAATTGGTGTGAAAGCAGAAAATATCGATTCGATTGGAATTACAAACCAAAGAGAGACTACTATTGTATGGGATAAGAATACGGGAGAACCTGTATATAATGCTATTGTGTGGCAATGCCATCGTACTGCAGATATGATTGAGCAATTAAAAAAAGATGGGTTTGATTCCGTAATAAGAAAAAAAACAGGACTTATTCCGGATGCCTATTTTTCTGCAACTAAGATAAAATGGATTCTCGATCATGTAGATGGTGTGAGGGAAAGAGCAGAAGCAGGAGACCTTCTTTTTGGAACAGTTGATACCTGGATTATATGGAACTTGACAAAGGGTAGAGTACACGTAACCGATTATACCAATGCTTCACGTACGATGCTTTTTGATATTCATAACCTTTGCTGGGATGAAGAAATCTTAACTTATTTTAAAATACCAAAGAGTATACTTCCTAAGGTACAGGCATCTAGTAGTGTCTTTGGGCATACGGAAGAAGGTCTTCTTGGCGGTGAAATTCTTATTTCCGGTGCTGCTGGTGATCAACAAGCGGCATTATTCGGTCAGTGCTGTTTTGAACCAGGTGAAGTTAAGAATACGTATGGTACCGGATGTTTTCTTTTGATGAATACTGGAGATACTGCAATTGAATCACAAAATGGGCTACTGACAACAATAGCTGCAGGAGATGAGGGGCATATCGAGTATGCATTAGAAGGAAGCGTTTTTGTTGCTGGTGCAGCCATTCAATGGTTAAGAGATGAGCAGAGAATGATTAAGAAGGCTAGCCAGTCTGAAGAGTATGCAAAAGAAGTAGAGGATACCAATGGTGTTTATGTAGTACCAGCATTTACAGGTCTTGGAGCCCCTTACTGGAATCCATATGCCAGAGGGACAATCGTTGGTATTACCAGAGGATTTAGTAAGGAGCATATGATTCGAGCAACCTTAGAGTCACTTGCATATCAAACGGTGGATGTTCTCCATGCAATGGAACAGGACTCTAATATTTCCTTAAAGAGTCTTAAGGTAGATGGCGGCGCTAGTGCAAATAACTTCTTAATGCAGTTTCAAGCAGACATCTTAAAAACATTAGTATATCGTCCACAATGTATTGAGACAACTGCGCTAGGCGCTGCTTATCTTGCAGGACTTGCAACTGGGTATTTTAAAGACCGAAATGAAATTAAAGACAACTGGACACTTGGAGGTACTTTCTCCCCGCAGATGAATGAACAAAAACGAAAGGAACTTTTAAAGGGCTGGAAACGTGCTGTTCGATGTGCGCTTGCATGGGCGGAGGATATCGAGTAAAGGAGTTAAAGCTTGGAATTATACAATAAAATATTAGAATATTTTTTATCCAATGGATGTCAGCGTTTGCAGGTAAATGCATCTGGTATGGATGTTTTGTATCAAACAAAGCTAGAACAATGTACCGTATATTGGTTGATTGAAATTTATAATGGAACAGAAATCTTAAACGACCAATATCAAAATATTAAACGCCAAATCGAAACTGCTTTTTTAAGCAGAGGTTATCAAAAGGTTTTGGTGCACGCAATTCTTTGTACAAAGAATACAGATGCAGTGATGAAGATTTGTAGGATGAGTGAAAGTGCTTGTATTGTTGATATGCTTCAGTTTCGTCTGATGCTTTTTGAGGGTCAGGCTAGGGATGAGAATGGAATTTTTCGTGGGTTAGAACAACTAATCTCAGAATATGGGAGATCTTATTTTACTTCCCATGGAGAGCAGAATTCTACGTATCGCAATGGAAATTATCAAGATGGGTTCGGAACTGATTACCAACATCATCAAGGAAGTCAAGGAGCATATCAGCAAGGAAATAGTAACTATCAAACAGATACATCATATCGAGGAAATAACGGTAATTTTCAATCAGGTACATCATATCAAAGAAATAACGGAATCTTCTCGAGAATTGGTATTGCTACAATAATTATAATTGCAATTAATGCAGCGGTATTTTTCTATACAGACCTGTCCGGTAATTATGATAAGATTGTTTCAAAAGGTTGTATCTTCTGGCCACTTATAAAATACCATAACGAATACTATCGGCTATTCACCTATCAATTTTTACATGCGAATATAAGTCATCTGGCAAATAACATGCTTATATTGGCAATTATGGGCTCCACTTTGGAGCGACATGTCGGTAAATTTAAGTATTTACTGATTTACTTTCTGTCTGGAATTGTTGCAGGGATTGCCTCTATGAGTTATAATATGCAGAAAGGCTTACTTAGCAATAGTATTGGCGCGTCAGGAGCAATATTTGGCGTTATAGGAGCAATCGCATTGATTGTAGTAGTAAACAAAGGAAGACTAGAGACGATTGGTACTAGGCAGATTATCATATTTATAGCACTTAGTTTGTATGGAGGATTTACAAGTCAGGGTGTTGATAATGCTGCTCATGTGGGAGGTTTGCTTGCGGGCTTCTTTATTGCTATGCTTGTGTACCGAAAGAAGAGGGGGCGCATACGTGAAGATTAATATCTATTATGGAGGAAGAGGCTTAATCGAAGATCCAACCATCTGCGTGATGAATAAGATGACAGAGGTTTTAGAGGAACTTCGTGTAGAAGTTACAAGATATAATCTATATGAACAAAAAAATAGTATCAGCATGCTTCCGGGTACATTAAAAGAGGCAGATGGTATTATACTTGCAGTAAATGTTGAGTGGATGGGTATTGGTGGGTTTATGCAGCAGTTTTTAGATGCGTGCTGGCTATACGGTGATAAGCAGAAGATGCAAAAGCTTAGCATGTTCCCAATTGTTACTGCAAATACTTACGGAGAACGAGAGGCTGAACTTCATTTAAAGAGATCTTGGGAGGTTCTAGGAGGGACATCACTCGATGGTATTATAGCTTACGTAGAGAATCCAATCGATTTTGAAGTAAATTCTTCCTATGCAGGTATCTTCGAACGAAAAGCGGAGTCATTGTACCGTTTTATTAATCAAAAATTAGGTACATTTCCAAGTAGTAGCCATGCAGTTATGAAAAATACGTTGACAACAACCCCAATTGAATTAACGCCTCAAGAGAGTGAACAGTTATCAATGTATGTTTCGGATGATACTTATGTTAAGAAACAAAAAGAGGATATCGAAGAGTTGGCACAGATGTTTCGTGGCATGCTAGAAAACAGTGGTTCAGATAAGAATCAAGAGTTTATTAAAAATTTTAAAGATAATTTTAAACCACAGGAAGATAATTTCCAAGCTACGTTTTCCATTACAATGACAGATGCCGATAAGACACTGTTACTTGAAGTAGCGGGAAAACAATTAAAATGTAGCTATGAAAACAATATAGAGGCAGATGTTGCAGCTAAGACAACGAAAGAAATGGTGAATCGACTGGTGAATGGAAGAACAACCTTCCAAGGAGCATTTATGTCAGGTGAATTAACTGCCAAGGGAGATTTTAAGATTCTAAGAAGATTTGATCAGATATTTAACTTTTCGGTGTTATCGTAAATAACAAACTAGAAAGACAAAAGCCAGCGCAGAAATGAGGTAAATTATGTTTCGTTTATGGGCTAAGATGATAAAAGACAATCATTTACTTCGGGATATGGTGGTGGAAGACGATTCTACGAATCGTAGTAGAACAAAAAAGATTTTCCATGTTCTGGATGAAGTTTGTCATGAATTTGATTTATCAAAGCCAATGTGGCTTGAAGTCACGATTAAGGACTTTAAAAAGCATGATAAAACTAGGTTTTATCAAGATAATTTCATTGAGCAGATCGATTTTGATTACTTAGAGATTCATGTAATTGAAGAAGATTAGCGTATGAGCAAATAGCGTAAGCGGATTGCGAATGTCCGCTTGTCGAAAGGAATTGCATTAAGATACTTTGCGGGGAGTGTTCTTAGGCAAGACAGACAAGGGAGAAGTATTTTAGGGTAACAATGTAATATATGGGAAAGGAAATGTAGATGATTAAAATTTATCAAAAACCTTTTAAGATGTTCGTTGTGGGGACCATGATACTTTCTTTGACTGCATGTAATGAGACGCAGGATGGTACGAAAGTAGAAGTGAAATCGAACTATGTAGTAAAAGAGGTTCTTACGTCTGGAAAGACGAAAGAGGATGAGAGTTTACAAGAGAGTAATCTAACAGGGAATGATGAAACAAAGAGTACAGACAATTCTTTGAATGAATCCGAGATGGATATTGAATTGTTCGAAAGTTCGTTAGATGATTTAGGCAGTGTATTAAAACCAAACAGCAGTGAGGTAGTCGATATGGATACCGCGAAAGCGATTAACAGTATGCCGGCGAAATCAATCGTTAAGGTATACACAGCAAATGCTGCTACATTAGCAGAATGCTTCTATGCCGAGGATATCAGTCCATCATTGTTTGAACGCATGGAGAATAAGTCCTTTAGTGAAGGATGTACAATTTCGATAGACACCCTAAGCTATGTAAGGGTACTGCACTTTGGATTTGATGGTGAAATACACATTGGGGAATTAGTAGTAAATAAGTTAATAAAAGATGATGTTATAGAGATATTTAAAGAACTATTTGATGCAAGATATCCGATTGAGCAAATGGTTTTAATTGATGAGTTTGATGCAGATGATAATAAAAGTATGGCTGCAAATAATACTTCTAGCTTTAATTATCGTATGGTGGAAGGAACAACAAATCTTTCTAAGCATTCCTATGGTTTAGCCATCGATATTAATCCAAAATACAATCCCTATGTTCGTACGATTAATGGGGAAACCGTAATAGTACCTGACAATGGAGTGGATTATGCGGATAGAACATTAGAGAACGAATATTATATAATGAAAGATGACGTTTGCCAGAAGGCATTTGCAAAAAGAGGGTTTACTTGGGGTGGGGATTGGCAGACCTCTAAGGATTATCAGCATTTTCAGAAGGTATTTCAATAGCAGTGCGCAAGCAATGATCCGTTGCGCAAGTAATGATTCATTGCTAAGATACTTTCTCTCATGTTATAATGAGCATTACGTATGTAATGTTCATTACGTATGTAATGTACATTGTGAATGCGATGTAAAGTGCGGACGCAATGAAACAGTACGTATGCAATGTACAGTGCGGATAATGGAGCAATAGGAAGGATACGGTGTCGCTATGTCCTACATGGCATTATATAGAAAGTTTCGCCCGGATACATTCGAGGAT
>NZ_DAMADT010000034.1:41219-53410 GCF_031997925.1 Lachnoclostridium sp.
CGAGGATGTTAAGGGGCAAGATCATATTGTTACAACACTGAAAAACCAAATCAAGGCGAAGCGTATCGGGCATGCATACCTATTTTGCGGTACTCGTGGTACTGGTAAGACAACTGTAGCGAAAATACTTGCGAAAACAGTGAACTGTGAGCATCCGGTAGATGGTAGTCCATGCAATGAATGTGCAATGTGCAAAGCGATACAATCGCAAAGCTCGATGAATGTTATAGAAATTGATGCTGCATCCAATAACGGTGTGGATAATATCAGGGAGATTGTTGAGGAAGTAAAGTATTCTCCGACGGAAGGAAATTATAAGGTATATATTATAGATGAGGTTCATATGCTTTCTGCGGGAGCATTTAATGCATTGTTAAAAACCTTAGAAGAACCGCCGTCATATGTAATATTTATACTAGCAACTACGGAAGTACACAAGATACCGATTACCATATTATCACGTTGTCAACGCTATGATTTTCGTAGAGTTACCATTGATGAAATAGCAAAACGATTGCGCGAGATTACTGATAAAGAAGGCATTGAAGCAGAGGAAAAGGCTTTAAGATATGTTGCTAGAGCGGCAGATGGTTCTTTTCGAGATGCTCTTAGTCTTTTAGATCAATGTATTGCCTTTTACCTTGGACAGTCTTTAACTTATGATAAGGTGTTAGATGCATTGGGAACCGTAGATATTGAGGTTTTTGCAAGGCTCTTACGTTTTATACGAAAAGGAAGTGTAACTGATTGTGTAGCAATTTTAGAAGAGCTGATCGTTCAAGGAAGAGAGCTTACACAATTTACGATAGAATTTACCTGGTATTTAAGAAATTTACTTTTGGCAAAGACTTCAGAAGATATGGAAGAAATTCTTGAGATGTCAAGTGACCAATTGCAGTTATTAAAACAGGAAGCACAAAGTTGTGATACGGAACTTTTGATACGTTTTATCCGTATTTTTTCAGAGTTATCAAATCAAGTGAAGTATGCAACACAAAAGAGAGTTATGATTGAGGTTGCATTAGTAAAGTTATGTAAACCAGCAATGGAAACAGATTATGACTCATTAATCCATCGGATACAGGTACTAGAAAACCGTTTGGAGCAAGGTGTTTTTGTAACATCTAAGGAAGTAGCAGGTACGACACCTTTACCAGAAACGGTTAAAAGAGATGAGGTACCGGCCCAGTTACCTAAAGCTGTGAGTGCTGATTTGCAAGAAGTTGCACGGAATTGGAATTCAATTCTAAGAAGTTTGCCTCCATTGGTACGAACTGTACTGATTAGTGCGCGTGTTGTACCTGGAGAAGGAAATACGATAATCCTGGTATTTGAAAAAGAAGTAGATGAGGGTGTGATTAATCAAGAGTCTCATCTTGAAGAAATTAAAATTGCAATCGCAGATACCATTGGAAAAGAAGTCTTAGTTCAAACTAAGGTGATAAAGGACGGAGAAGCTTTAGAAGCTTATCCTGATTTAACAAAAATAATGAAAAAGGTTCCGATTGAATATGTCGATTAACCCAAAAGTTGGAAGGAGAAATGAATATGGCAAAGCGTGGAGGATTTCCAGGTGGTAATATGCCTGGTAACATGAATAATCTGATGAAGCAGGCACAGAAGATGCAAAAGCAGATGGAAGAAAAGACAAAAGAGATGGAAGAAAAAAAGTGGGAGGCTACTGCTGGTGGCGGCGCTGTTACTGTAACTGTTTCTGGTAAGAAAGAAATTTTATCCGTTAAGCTATCGAAAGAAGTAGTTGATCCAGATGACATTGAGATGTTAGAGGATTTAATTGTTGCTGCGACAAATGAAGCTCTTCGTAAGATGGAAGAAGAGTCAGCAAATGCTATGAATTCTATCGCTGGTGGATTAGGCAACTTTGGAGGATTAGGCGGCTTATTCTAATCACTAAGAATAAATTCGTCACTTTATTATAAGACAAAAAGATATCTTTTATCAGTATGAGTTTTTCATGAATGAGAATACTGTTGAAAGATATCTTTTTGTTTTGGTACTTGTAGTATGAACAGAAATAATGGTATGATAAGGTAGAGAAAAGATTAAATAAAAGAATAAATAAGAGATTAAATAAAAGATTAAATAAGAGATTAATTAAAGATTAAATAAGAGATTAGAAGAGAGATTAGATTCTGTAGGCTAATATCATTTTTGAATAAGTTCTTATCATAAACGTTATGAAATACTTCTTATCATAAAGCGTTATGAATGACTTCTCACTTCTAAACTTATTATATGCATTATATGGGTTAAAAGTCAATTTATATAGTTTATGATATTATTATTAAATATTAGTAGGATTTAAGATTGAGAAAATATGTTTTAGAAGATAGGTGGAACCGTGAATTATTATAGTACACAGATTAGTAAGTTGATTGAAGAGCTAGGTAGGTTACCTGGCATTGGTGCAAAATCGGCACAAAGACTTGCGTTTCATATTATAAATATGCCAAAGGAGCAGGTAGAGCACCTTGCAAGTACGATGCTTGATGCAAGAAGCAATGTTAGATATTGCAAAGTATGTCAGACATTAACAGACAAAGAGATTTGTCCGATATGCTCTAGTGATAAGCGAAATCAAAAGGTCATTATGGTGGTGGAAAATGCGAGAGACTTAGCAGCTTATGAAAAGATCGGTAAATTTGACGGGGTCTATCATGTTTTACACGGTGCTATTTCTCCCATGTTAGGAATCGGACCACAGGATATTAAATTAAAGGAATTAATGTTACGTCTTCAGGGGGATGTAGATGAAGTAATAATAGCAACCAACTCGAGTCTTGAAGGTGAGGCTACAGCGATGTATATCAGTAAATTAATTAAGCCTGCAGGTATTAAAGTGAGTCGTATCGCAAGCGGTGTACCAGTAGGCGGTGACCTTGAATACATTGATGAAGTAACATTACTTCGTGCGCTTGACGGAAGAATTCAGTTATAGGCTGAAATCTTTTGTCATGACAAGGAAAAGTTCGCAAAGCTACTTTTTCTTATTTACTAAAAAGATAAAGGGGTATACGCCTTAACACAAAAAGAATAAACAATAGGAGGTTTCCTATGGAACATGAAAACGTATTAGCGGGTGGTATTGAAGCTCTATATGCAATGAAAGAAAGCATACTTGAATTAGAGGGCTACAAAGAGAGTAGTAAAGAATGGTCATTTAAAGAAGAACAAGCGGAAGAACAGTTAGAGGAACGCCAGAAGGCTATTACAGATGAAGTTGGGGCTGTTTTAAAAAAGAGACGTCAGGAAGTAGAGACTTCTTTTGAGGAGCAAATGAATGAGACCAAAACACGCCTTAAAAAAGTGAAATCCAAAAAAGAAAAACAGTTAGGTAAAAAAGTATCCGAAAGAATTGAAGAGGAAACTGCTGACTTAACAAAGGAAGGTATTCGTCTAAAGCAGGAACTAAAGGCGGTATTTCAGAAAAATCATATTTCCAGAGTATTTAACCATAAATGGTTTCATGCGGTGTTTATGCCTTGTTCCGTTAAAGATTTTGGTATTCTATTAATTACTGTACTTATTTTATTTTTAGCAATTCCAGTAGGTATATATAAATTTTTGTTACCAGCCCAAACGTTATATCTGGTTCTTGATTACTTCGTAACGATTCTTGTTTTTGGTGGTCTTTATATTCTGATCAACAAAAAAATCAAAGAAAATCATACGGAAGCAATTATTGATATGAAAGCCATTCGTCAAAAGATGGACAAGAATCATAAAAAGATTAGAGCTATGGCAAAGGGAATCAGAAAAGATAAAGATGAAAGTATCTATGGTTTGGATGAAATAACAGGTGAAATTCGTCAATTAGAAGATGAATTGAATCATTTAATGGAAGAGAAGAAGAATGCCTTAGTGGAGTTTGAGTCAACTACCAAAGCTCCAGTTTCAGAGGAAGTCAAATCTCGTTATGAGGATGAGATGAAAGGTCTTCAAAGCAAGGTAAAAGAAGCACACGAGGAACAAAGAAAAGCTGCAGAGAAGGTAAAAGAGTTTTCCTTAGAAATTACCAATCGTTATGAAACTTATCTTGGAAAAGACATGCTTACTAAAGCAGCTATTGATCGACTTATTGAGATTATGAAAGAACAAAACGTTACGAATATAACGGAGGCACTAAGTATCTACCGTGCTGAGTTAAATAAGCCAATAGAATAGCTGTAAAAGAGCTCCCTTTAGGTAAATCGATGATATAGTCGACTACCAAGAAGGGAGCTATTTTTATGGATTGGATTTTTCTATAACCCGACCTCTCATAAGATACATGCAATGGGAAATGCCTTGGTAGATATAATCAACTAAAGTCATTACCGTACCAAGTCGGGTAGTTTGTAAGAGCATTTGATCAAAGAGTCCAGAAAGATTAACAATTCCAGTAACAAACAAATCACCAACGTAAGGTAAGTCCTTATCTACTCCAGCACCAGGTTTTAAAGGTCCTTCGCCTAAAGTATAATATCCTACATGTGAGGCTTTCCCTAAAGAGGCATCAATCGCAATAATAAATGGGTTGCTATTCTCAGCATAAATACGGGAGACTGTTTCTTTTAAATTTTTGGCATGAACCGGTTCTTCTAAGGTTCCATAAACTACATAGCTTTTGGAAGGAAGATGAGATAATTTATAGCCAAGTAATGGTCCAAGACAATCTCCGGTTGCACGGTCTGATCCAATGCATAGAAATACAATAGTTTTATTCTTATAACTGTTTACTTCCAAAAGATTCAACAGAGTATTTCCAAAATCATAAGGAGAATAGCGTTCTTTAGAGTCAAAATAAAAAATTTTCTTGTTTTTCTCTACAAATTGCTTCAAATAGGAAATCCACCTTTCACTAGGGTATTTTTTCTTCATATACGAAAATAAATCAATGAAGAGCAACATTTGTTGCGAGCAACGTCTGTTGCTTGTCTCCTTACAGAGTATTTCCGTAAGGTAGATTCATAGACATAGAATCGTAATACTAAAAACTTGGTTTTATGACAAAATAAAGAAAAAAATATTCAGAAAAAGAAGAAACTTAAAAAATTAATAATAACACTGCAAAAATAATTGGAAAAAGATAGATAAAAACCCAAATCCAGATTATGTAAACCGACAAAAACAGCAAGTCCACTGTGATACGATGCTAATATTAATCGTATATCTTGTTTGAGTTAGGAATAACGAACATAGATTTATATGGAAGGGCGGATTGGTATGAATGATACAAAGCATAGTTATAAAAACAATCAGACGGTAGCAGCAACTGAAAAGGCAACGACAAAAATAAAAGTTCCAAAAAACGTAAGGCAGATTGGTAAAATTGGAGACCAGTTAAAAATCTATATGGAGGATTATGTAAAGACATATACAAGGCAACTTGCAGAAAGTGATTACGCTAGTCGTTGTATGGCGGTCTTAGTAGGGGAATTCCGCCACGAAGAAGACAACCGAAATGTCTTTATCTATGGTGCTATCCTGGTAGATAACTGTTTTGAGGATGGAAAAATTGTTTTAAAAGAAGATTCTTGGGCCACGATCTACGAGAAGATAAAACAGTATTTTTCTGAGGCTGAAATTGTTGGATGGTATTATGGTGGGACAGGATTTGGTACAGATGAAATTACCTCACTTCGCGAAGTTCATATTGATAATTTTGCAGGCAGAGATAAGGTTCTGCTTACTTATGATGTTCTAGAAAAAGAAGATAACTTTTACATATACGATGGATATGACTTAAAACAACAACCAGGATATTATATTTATTATGAAAAAAATTTAGAAATGCAAAATTATATGGTAGATCACAAAAAGATAAAGCATGAGGAATTAGAGGTAAACGATCGTGCGATGAAGGAGATAAGAACAATTCTCAATGAAAAGAAGCCACCTCTCGATTCTGATAAAGAGCAACGCACCATGTTACGTCTTGGATACGCAGCTGGCGGATTAATGACTGTGGTAGCACTGATAGTTGGAATCACAGTTATGAATAATACAGATAGAATGAAGCAGTTAGAACAGCAAGTAAGTTCTATTTCTAAGGATATATTTGATAAAGATAACAATAAGAACAAAGATTCCAATAAGGATGTTACAGCCATAACACCGATTCATGATAAAGATATAGAGGACGAGCCAAATGTAGATGTATCAAAGGGTGATGATGCCGATTCGGTTGAGACATCGGGAAATAAAACAACGCCGATACCAACGAAGGGGACGGATGAAGTGACAGTAACACCAACAATTATTCCAACCTTAGAACCAACCAAAATCCCGACTGTAACACCGACTGTAACACCAACTGTTACTCAGGCTCCAACAGAAACTCCAATCCCGACAAAAGAAGCAGATCAACCAACAGGTAATATTGATGTCACGAAGTTAAAAACATATCGCGTAAAGAGCGGGGACACATTAGCAAGTATCTGTATGCGTCTTTACGGGAATTACAAAATGCAAAATACAATTAAGGAACTAAATCAATTGGTTGATGAAAATGTAATCTTTGAAGGGCAAGAATTATTAGTACCATAACTAAAGATTGGCTTGGCTTAGAGTATGTTTCAATTACTCTTAGCCAAGCTTTTTTAAAAAATTAGTGCCATAATATGAAAAATAAGGTATACTATTTTTATCGCCGATTAATGGCATGATAAAAATAGTAAAATCGAATCAAAATGATTGTGCGATAGCGCATTGTGGACGATAAATGCATAAGAAAGATAGGCAGAGAATAAGATGGCGAGACTAAAAAGAAGCCTTAGGGCCGATGAATTGAATTTAAAAAAGAAAAAAAAGCGTAGATTGATCCTTTTCCTTGGTGTCGTAGGAATCTTAATAATTGTAGGAATAGCTATTGTTTTACATAGAAAGACCACGGTATATACCTCTTATAAGGTAATCGAATCGACAGAACTTACGAATGTAAAAGAAAGTAACTTTGTGAAATATAAAAACGGAGTTATAAAGTATAATAGAGATGGTGCAGAGGCAATAGGTTCAGATGGAACGGTACTATGGAACGTATCTTATAGTATGAAGAAACCAATTGTAAATGTGAAGGGTAGTTATGCAGCAATTGCTGATATGGGAAGTTATGACCTCGTTATTGTAAATGGTTCAGGAACAACAAATACTCTTACTATGATAGAGCCAATTGCAGCAGTTAAAATAGCGTCTCAAGGTGTAACAGCTGTGTTAACAGGGAATGGTACTTCAGATTATATTTATTTTTATGACATGAATAGCGAAAACGGAAAGTCAATATTAGATGTAAAAACTATGGTTACAACGGACGGTTTTCCAACCGATATTGGTATCTCAGAGGACGGTACAAAACTAGTGACCTCCTATTTGGCCGTAGATGATGACAATGACGGTGTTGTTAGTAAAGTTACTTTTTATAACTTTGGTGAGTATGGTAAGAATCAAGTTGATAACCTGGTAGGATTTTATTCGGATTATCGAGGAGAGGTAATACCTAAAGTTGAGTTTTTAACCAATGAAATCGTAGTTGCGTTTCGAGACACTGGATTCACGTTATATTCCATAAAAGAAGTTCCGCGTGAAATTATGCGAGAAACCTTCACGGAGAAAATACATAGTGTTTGCTATAATGATATGTATGTAGGGGTAATTCTTGATGGTACAAATAATACGCAGGAAAGAAAAGTATTACTTTATGATTTTTCTGGGAAAAAGGTATTGGAAAAAGACGTGAATTTTAACTTCCAAAACGTAACCTTAATAGAGAATCAAATAATTTTTTACAGTAGTACAGAATGTAATATTATGAATATTGATGGTAGTATGAAGTTTTATTCGCAGTTCCATACGAATGTAACAAGTCTATATCAAACAAGTAGTATGAATGAATTTCTTCTAGTTACAGATGTAGGGTTAGATAAAATACAATTAAATAATTCGGAGGAGTAAAAAGATGAATGCGTTGGTGTTAATAGTTGTAGGAATTCTTATACTAAGTGCATTTTTAGGTATGAGAAAGGGGTTTATTAAGACGGTTTTTTCCATATTTTCAATGGTGATTGCTCTTGTTTTCACAATAATATTGAGTCCTTATCTAAGCAAAAGTTTACAACAAAATGAAAAACTAGTTACGTATTTGTCAGAGAAATCTGCAGAAGTATTAAAGCTTGACGAAATAGATGATAAGATTAACCAAACGATTGAAGATAGTGTTATTAGTAAACTGCCTTTACCAGCGTCCTTGAAAAACACCTTACAAAAAAATAATAATTCTGATACTTATGATGCACTCGGAGTTAAGGATTTTAAAGGTTACGTTAGTCATGCTGTTGCAAGCATTGTAATTAATGCGATATCTTTTGCAATAACTTATATTGTATTAATTATTGTACTTCGCATACTAAGTACAGTACTTAATATCATCAGTAAATTACCGATACTTAATCAAATCAATAAGTTAGTAGGTTTGCTTGCTGGAGGTATTCATGGACTTATCATTGTTTGGTTGTTATTTATATTATTGACTATCTTTAGTGGTACAAAGCTCGGACGAGAGTGCTTTACAATGATGAATGAAAGTGTATTCCTAAGTGCACTTTATGATAACAATTTAATCATGAAATTTGTAATGAATTTATCTGGCATACTAGGATGAATAGCCTGAAAAAATAAGTAAATATCAAACTACAACTTGAAATTGCGGGAAAGGTGGAGTATACTTGCGTTGTAAGCACTTACATCTATAAACAAACGTAAGAAGCGTGACTACTTATTAAGTAGAAGATATGTGCAGTTGAACTATTTACTTAGTTACTGTCCTAATAAATTACAAGTAAAGGAGTATAGAAAATGAACGAAGTATTAAAGCGTTTTGAGCAATTAGGAATTATTCCAGTTGTTAAAATTGATGATGCTAAGGATGCAGCACCTTTAGCAAAAGCTCTTTGTGAGGGAGGTCTTCCAGTAGCAGAAGTTACATTCCGTACTGCAGCTGCAGAAGAAGCTATCCGTAACATGGTGGAGGCTTGTCCTGATATGTTTGTTGGTGCTGGTACTGTTCTTACTACAGAGCAGGTTGACCGTGCTATAGCAGCAGGTTGTAAGTTCATCGTTAGCCCTGGTTTAAATCCTAAGATTGTGAAATATTGTATTGAAAAAGGTATTCCAATCACTCCAGGTACATCTAGCCCAACTGATATTGAGCAGGCAATTGAGCTTGGTTTAGAGGCTGTTAAGTTCTTCCCAGCTGAGGCATCTGGCGGTCTTGCAAAGATTAAGGCTATGGCAGCTCCATATGTAAATATGAGATTTATGCCAACAGGTGGTATTAATGAAAAGAACCTTACTTCTTATCTTGATTTCCCTAAGATTTTAGCTTGTGGTGGAAGCTGGATGGTAAGTGATGCATTAATTAACGGTGGTAAGTTTGATGAAATCAAGAGACTTACAAGAGAAGCTGTTAATACAATGTTAGGATTCGAATTAAAGCATGTCGGAATCAACGCAACAAGCGAAGAGGAAGCAGACGGAGTAGCTACTTCTTTTGAGAAGTTATTCGGATTTGCTAAGAACGTAGGAAGCAGCTCTGTATTTGCTGGAAGTGCAATTGAAGTTATGAAGACTCCATACCTTGGAGCTCACGGACATATTGCTATTCAGACAAATTACATTGAGCGTGCAATTTATCATATGGAGCTTCAGGGCTTTGAATTTGATATGGACACTGCAAAATACAAAGATGGCAAGATGGTAGCAGTTTACTTAAAGGGTGAGCTTGGCGGATTTGCTGTACATTTACTTCAGAAAAAGTAATTTTGCCACCAGAAAGTGATTCTCACATAAGAATGAATAAATAGGAATCTTAGATTTTATATAACCTTAGATTCTATTTTGGCTCTGCATTAAGTGTTAGATAGAGGTTACATTGGGAACTTCGTTTAGACACTAGGTGCAGAGCTATTTTAATTATAAGAAGTTGCATAATTGGGTCTTTAATAATTAAGGGAAAAGCAATGAATAGTAATACAACGAATTTATATAAAATTTATGAAAGTAAGAAGCTACATTATCATTTAGATAAAGACTCTCATCTAAGTGTTTTATGATATACAGATAGATTAAACCTAGCCTCTTATAAAAATGTAAATATTGAAGATTATTTCCTAAATTTTTATAAAGTTTCTTGTATTCTAGCTGGAAAATAGTTATATTATAGGAGTAAACCATTGTTCCTATAATCGGATTGACAGTACATAAAGTGAACCTTTTATAAGAACTTGCTTAGCAATTCTTATTTATACTATAATTACGCGGACGAAGGAGGAGAATCGATGAAGAGACTTCAAAAATTATTTGTTGCTATTGGTGTAATGTTTGCCATCATGCTTACTCAAGTAGTAACGGTATCAGCGGCACAAACGATGACGTTTGATGATTTGTATATGACCCTTGAAATTTCCGATGATTTCATTGTGTTAACACCAGATACGCCAAGAAACGATGGGCGTTGGGCTGAGGCTGGTATCATTCAGATTGATTCAAAATTAAAGGAATTTAATGATATGGGTGTAAGAGCTATGTTTTACGATAAAAAAAGCAATACATCCGTGACAATGATGGTAAAGACCTCTTCGAAAACCAGGGAAATAGTGAACTTTATTAACATGACAGATACCGAACTTCAAGAGTATTTTGATACTTTGGTAGGAAAAGACTCAGAAAAATTAGTATCTACCGTTGAGGAGTATAAACATAAGCAAACTCCTTTCTTTAAATTGCGAATACAATCGAAAGAAGGAGAAAGTCCAGTCAGTGAAGTGATCTATGGAACCATAATGAATGGAAAAAGTTTCGGTTTCGATGTTTTTAAAGAAGGAAGCTACATACAAGATGAAGAAGAGGAATTAGTAAGATCTTTGGTAGACAAGGTTTCATTTACGAAGATATTAGATGCATCTGAGCTTAGTCAAGTAACAGAAATCGGATTTAAGGATTTTGCTGCTCCGGTTCTATTTATATTAATTATTGTTACTATTATGATTATATTCAACAAGAAGAATAAGAAAGCTTCTCAGATAAAAAAGAAAATTTCACAGGATATGCAGGAATATCGACTTAATCGAAAAAAACTCGAGGAAGCAGGAGAGCTAACCAAGGAAGAAGTACTGTTTACGAATTCAACAGAATATCATGATCAAGCGATAAAGACCTACTGTATGTACAATCATTTCTTTAAGAGGATTGGATTTTGGATCTATGTTATTGTATTGTATTTGATAATACTGGGATATAGTCTTTTCTTTACTATCTCTACTTGGATTACCATTATTGTTACAATCGCAGGTGTTGCATATGGTTATTATCAAGGAATTGCTGTTGAAAAAATGAGCGAGGCAATGAAGAAACGATATGAGAATAGTCGCTCTAAGAATGCAATCACTAAGTTTTATGATGACTATTTTACAGTAAGCGGAATTCAATATATTAGTGATTTCCCATATGTCCAAGTGACTGAGGTAAGAAAATACAAAAATTATATTTATCTTTATTTAGGTTCTGAGGTTGCTTATTTTGTAGATGTGACAACATTTAATAAGACTGAGGAAGAAGGATTTATGATTTTCTTGAAACAAAGAATGGGTGAGAAGTTGAAGTTTAAAACACGATAAGTTAAAATAGACTAGACTCACGAAGTTAAAATTAGCAAGGGAAATCTAACAAGGTAAATCTAGCAAGGTAAATCTAACAAGGTAAATCTAACTAGATAAAAGCTTACTAAGGTCAAACTTACTACAGTAAAAATTTACTGACCAAGATAATTCACGTTAATCAAGTTAATTAATGTATTCTAGAATTTAAATAAAAGGGGGTACCAATCCTATGTGGTATCCCCTTTACTTTGTTATCTGATTAGAATGTTAAGGTAGTGTAATACAAGGAATATTATTCGTTTGGTTCGGTTATAAAAATTATCTAACATATCTAGCTTTAGAATAGGAAAAAAATCATGGCATAGATTACCTATAAATGGAATAAAAAAAGTTGCAAAAAAGTGTTGACATGAAAGGTTGTAGGTGATATAATCATTTTTGCTGACGCGGTAATAAATAAACAAGCACAGCATAAAAAGTGCAAAAAGCATACAGGTTTTAGCACAATGAACATTGATAACTGAACAGTGAAACAACCTT
>NZ_DAMADT010000035.1:0-27176 GCF_031997925.1 Lachnoclostridium sp.
TTCCGCCACTTTATTTTTGAATTTAGGCTTGATTTTTTCTAAAAAGTGGGGTAGAATGTATTCATGAGTGGTGCAAAGTGGTGAAAAGTAGTTTAAAGTGGTACGAAGTGGAGAAAAAATGGTAGGTGATGAGCATGTTCATGGGAGAATATAATCATACAATTGATGCCAAGGGCAGAATCATCGTTCCTTCCAAATTTAGGGAATCTCTCGGAGAACACTTTGTTGTTACAGTCGGTTTGGATGGCTGTTTATTTGTGTATCCAAACGAAGAGTGGCAGCACTTTGTAGAACAGCTTAAGAATCTTCCTGGAAATAAGGAAGCAAGACAGTTACAACGTTACTTTATGGCAGGGGCAGCTGATTGCGAAGTGGACAAACAGGGTAGAATATTAATACCAGGTAACTTAAGACAGCATGCAGGACTCGATAAAGATATCGTATTTGTAGGCGTTTTAAGCAAAATCGAAATCTGGAGTAAAGAACGTTGGGAAAGCAATAGCTATGACAATATGGATGAGATTGCAGATCATATGTCCGAGTTTGGCTTGAGCTTCTAGGAAGGAAACCCTCTAAAGAGACAACCCTCTAACGAGGTAACTCTCGAAAGAGATTAGGAGTAAAACATGAGTTTAGAAGAAAAAGAATTTAAGCATATTTCTGTTTTGTTACAGGAAACCATAGATAGCTTAAACATAAAACCAGATGGTATTTATGTGGATGGTACATTAGGCGGTGGTGGACATGCTTACGAAGTATTAAAGCGTCTTTCTTCGAAGGGAAGATATATTGGAATTGATCAAGATGAAGATGCTATTGCTGCAGCAGGGAAGAGACTTTCGGAGTTCTCTGACCAAGTTACAATTGTTAGAAGTAACTACTGCAATATGAAACAGGTGCTTAAAGATTTAGGTATTGATAAGGTGGATGGTATATTACTTGATCTTGGAGTTTCTTCTTATCAACTGGATACTCCGGAGCGTGGATTTTCTTATAAAGAGAATGCGCCTCTTGACATGAGAATGGACAACCGTAATTCACTAACTGCAAGAGATATTGTGAATGAATACAGTGAACAAGAACTTTATCGAATCATTAGGGATTATGGTGAAGATAAATTTGCAAAAAACATTGCAAAGCATATTGTACGAATGAGAAGTGAGAAGCCAATTGAAACAACGGATGAATTAACGGAAGCAATTAAAGCAGCAATTCCGATGAAGATTCGGATGAATACCGGTCATCCGGCAAAAAAAACCTTTCAGGCGATTCGTATAGAGCTAAACCATGAACTTGAGGTATTAACCAATACCTTAGAGGATATGATTGATTTACTGAAGGATAATGGTAGATTGAGCATTATTACATTTCATTCCTTAGAAGATAGAATTGTGAAAGCAGCATTTCGTAAGAATGAAAATCCTTGTGTATGCCCTCCAAACTTTCCAGTTTGTGTATGCAATAAAAAATCAAAAGGAATTCATATTTCGAAGAAACCGATCCTACCAAGCGAACAGGAATTGGAATTTAACAAAAGATCTAAGAGTGCTAAGCTTAGGGTATTTGAAAAACATGAATAGAACTGATAAGTTGCCAAAGAAAGTAAATATTATTTAAATTGAAGATATCTTAATCTTTTTAAATGCGCATAACTTGCGCAACCATGGAGGAAAAATGATGAAAGTGAGGAGTCAGCATGGACGCGAAAAAAAGACAATATTATAATCATACCTCCTATGTATCAGGAAGTACTGCGCGCAAATTATCGGTAGCACCGGAACGAGATCATAATCGCTATGAAGAACCGCTAAGACGAGAGCCTAGGGTACCGCAGAGAACACCTAATAATCAACCCCAGAGGAGACCGGGGAGAAAACCTAGAGTTACTCGTGGAATTGATTTTATATCCATGACCTTTTTGACCTTAGCGATTGTAGCCACACTTTATTCTTGCTTTAGCTATTTAGAAGCACAGTCAAAGGACATACAATTAGAGAAGCAGATAGTAGCATTAACCAATGAGCTAACAAAACTTAAGGATAAGAATGATGCAGTAGAAGCAAGTATTAGACCAGAGGTAGACTTAAATGAAGTTTATCGTATTGCAGTTTCTGAGCTTGGCATGGTTCATCCGAATCATAATGAAATTATTCCGTATAAGGATAGTGAGACGGGATACGTAAGACAACATAAGAATATACCGGATGCAGAGACGGGATCATTTTTAGACCGTATCTTGCCTTAAAGATAGAGAGAGAGCGAGCAAGTGGGAAACGACAATACGCATTTGACTAAATTGTCAAGGCGGGTGGCGTACTGCTTGCTTTTTAAATTTATAAGTATTTAACCTCATCAGGGAAGGGACTTGCCTGTTTCAGCTGGAGTTCAAGTTCCTTCTGAACGCCACGTAGTAGCAATTGAGGTATACAATTCTTTAGCACCGAATATGGTATTCTAAAAAATTGTAGAGCTGGTAGTGTAAGCGGATTGCGAATATCCGCTTTGATAGACCTGGGGAATCTCATCTAGTCCATATGTCTTGTTGACTACATAGGAAGTTCGTACTAATATCATGATAGTCATGTTTTTTTATAAAATTGTACCAATACGATACGAGACACAAAAATGATAGAAGAATGCATACAATTTTTTAGTATGTTGTATTCCAACACTAAAAAATTGCAAAAGAATTGAGGTTAAAATGGCAAGGCAGAGAGAAAAAGCAAAAGTTAAAAAATTCAAGGGTTATATGCAATCAAAATTATTGTTTGTGTTTTTTGTGATCCTTTGTGCGATGATTGCTCTTATCGCACGCTTAGTATTTCTTAACAATAGGGATCAAGAACGATTTGAAAAAAGGGTACTTTCTCAACAAACTTTCTTAAGTTCTACAATTCCTTATCAAAGGGGAAGTATTTTAGACCGCAATGGTGTTGTTTTAGCATCTAGTGATAAAGTATATAACGTTATCATTGAACCCAAAGTGGTCTTAACCGATGAGGATTATTTAGAACCAACAGTTGAGGCACTAAGTAGTGTATTTGGATTAGATGCAGCAGAACTAACATCACTAATCCATGAAAAATCAACAAGTTCTTATCAACGATTGTTAAAACAAGTGACAATAGATGTAGTAGATCAATTTGAGAATTTAAAAAAAGAAAATAGGAATATTAAAGGGGTATGGTTTGAAGAAGAGTATAAAAGAATCTATCCATATGGAAGTTTGGCTTCTCATGTCATTGGTTATACCAGTGCAGGAGATGTTGGTACTTGGGGGATTGAGGAATACTATAATAGTAGTTTAAATGGTACCAATGGTAGAGTATATGGATTCTATGATTCTGAATTAAATCTTACTAGAACAAGAAAAGAAGCAATCAATGGTTATTCGATCGTATCAACGATAGACTCTAATATACAGCGTATCGTTGAGGAGCATATTAAAAAATTTCAAGAAGAAATCGGAGCAAATAATGTTAGCGTCATTGTATCTAATCCAAACAATGGGGAAATCTATGCTATGGCTACTAACCTTGGATTTGATTTGAATAATCCTTACGATTTATCTGCGTATTATGATGAGGTTGAGATAGCCTCGATGAGTGAGGAAGATAAAGAGAAGGCATTAAATTCGATGTGGCGTAATTTTAGTATCAGTGATACTTATGAGCCAGGATCTACTTTTAAACCTTTTACCGTAGCATCTGCTTTAGAAGAACATTTGATTACACCGGAAACAACGTTTCAGTGTAATGGTGTACAACGAGTAGGAGGTCATAACATCAGGTGTAATGCAAGGCATGGAACGGTAACACTTGCACAGTCCTTAATGAAGTCTTGTAACCCATCTATGATGGCGATTGGAGAGAAAGAGGGGGCATCTTTGTTTCATACTTACCAGGATCATTTCTTTTTTGGTAAGAAAACAGGGGTAGATCTTCCGGGTGAGTCGGAGGGTATCTTAATTTCTGAGGATAAGTTACATGTAACCGAGCTAGCTACCAGTAGTTTTGGTCAAGGCTTTAATGTTACTATGATTCAGATGGTCGGAGGATTTGCTTCCTTAGTAAATGGTGGACATTACTATCAGCCTCATGTTGTAAAAGAAATTGTTACTGACCAAGGGACTACGATTGATGAGAAAGAACAATATCCTATCAATGAGACTGTTTCTACTGAAACTTCGGAATTCATCCGTGAAGCTATGTATTTAACAGTACAGGACGGAACTGCGAAGCCAGCTCAGGTGAAAGGATATCTGGTCGGAGGAAAGACAGGAACTGCACAGAAACTTCCTCGTTCTTCGAAAAAATATGTTGTTTCCTTTATTGGCTGCGTACCGACCGATGATCCACAAGTAGTAATTTATGTGGTAATTGATGAAGTTCACGATGAGACAAAGAAAGCAAGCAGTACGGTTGCAACAACACTTACAAGTCAGATCCTTAAGGATATCTTACCATTTCTTGAAGTATATCCAGAAGGTGAAATTGAATATAAAGTGGACCTTCCGGTAATTAAGGATGGAGAAGAGGGACAAGTAGGAGAAGGGCAGCAAGGAGAGCAAGGAAACCATGGTAATAGTGGAGAAGACAATTATGTTGGTTTTGATGATTCCCAAGCGGATGCTATTCCAGATACTATGTCTGACTAGTAAGTATATGAATCATCACTTCCATATACATTCTAATGCTATACCAGATACTATGATAGACTAGTTCTAAGAAACATGGTAGAAAAAAGGCAAGAAAAAAAGAAAACAATCATAACAACGAGCATACAATAATAAAATAGAAATGTATCAAAATCATTTTGGAGTCGTATGCACCGGTATAAATCATTTAACCGAAAAAATATAACAATTGTTGTTATCGTCACGTTTTTTATCGCCTGCTATCTTTGTGGAAGATTATTTTATCTCATGGTAGCAGCTTCAGAAAATTATGCCATCAAGGCTAGGCAGTTACATGAAAGAGAACGAAGCATTAAGGCTGAGAGAGGAACAATATACGATAGAAATGGTACTATCATTGCTGCGAATAAGCCAGTAAGTACTATTTCTGTTATCCATAATCAGATTAAAGATCCGGAAGGTGTAATAAAAGCCTTATCCGATGCATTAAACCTTTCAGAGGAAACTGTTCGTAAGAGGGTTGAAAAGTATTCCTCGATAGAACGAATCAAGTCGAACG
Organism: Lachnoclostridium sp.; assembly: GCF_031997925.1. Taxonomy (NCBI): domain Bacteria; kingdom Bacillati; phylum Bacillota; class Clostridia; order Lachnospirales; family Lachnospiraceae; genus Lachnoclostridium; species Lachnoclostridium sp. The sequence goes on from NZ_DAMADT010000035.1 coordinate 5,196, forward strand.
TTGATAAAGAAACAGCCGACTACATACGTAATCTATCCCTTGCTGGTGTTATGGTGGATGAAGATTACAAACGTTTTTATCCATATGGCTCGTTAGCTTCTAAAGTAATTGGGTTTACTGGAAGTGATAATCCGGGCATTATCGGACTTGAGGTAGAGTATGATTCTTACCTTCAAGGAGTAAATGGAACGATTCTCACCCTTACAACTGCACATGGAATTGAAATTGACGGTGCTGCTGAAAACCGCATCGAACCGATTCCAGGAAATAGCATTCATTTAAGTTTAGATGTAAATATACAAAAATATGCAGAACAAGCTGCCACAAAAGTTATGGAGGCAAAAGGAGCTAATAATGTTAGCTTAATTGTATTAAATCCGCAAAATGGCGAAATCTATGCAATGGCAAATGTGCCAGAGTTTGATTTAAATAATCCATATAGTTTTAGCGAAGAGTTAAAACAAAAATACGAGGGAGTGACGCTTAGTAGTACAGAGAAGACGAATATACTCAATAATATGTGGAGAAATCCAAGTATCAGTGATACGTATGAACCAGGTTCAACCTTTAAGATAGTTACAGCGACTGCAGCACTTGAAGAAAAGGTTGTTAGATTGACTGACCGTTTCTTCTGCCCTGGGTTTAAAATTGTAGAAGACAGAAGAATCCGCTGTCATAAAGCAGGCGGACACGGAAGTGAGGATTTTGTTCAAGGTATCAAAAATTCTTGTAACCCAGTATTTATGGAAATCGGTGCAAGAGTTGGTGCAACGAAGTTTTATGAATATTTTGATCGCCTTGGGTTGTCAAATAAAACTGGTGTTGACCTACCAGGAGAAGCAAATTCAATTAAACATAAGCTAGATAAAGTAGGTGTGGTGGAATTAGCAACAATGTCATTTGGTCAGTCTTTTCAGATTACCCCACTACAGCTACTTACCGCGGCAAGTGCAATTGTAAATGGTGGAACTTTAGTAACACCACACTTTGGAGTTAATATACAGAATGCAGAAGGTACTGTTATTAAAGAGCTTACGTTCAAAACAACGGACAGTGTGATATCAAAAGAAACATCGGAAACTATGAAGATGTTATTGGAAGCTGTTGTTGCAGACGGAACAGGTAAAAGAGCATATATACCAGGTTTTCGTATTGGAGGTAAAACAGCAACCTCTGAAAAACTTCCAAGAAGATCTGGAAAGTATATCTCCTCATTTATTGGATTTGCCCCTGCAAACAATCCGCAGGTAATGGCAATTGTTTTAATCGATGAGCCGGAAGGAATATACTATGGCGGTACCATCGCAGCACCGGTGATTTCAGAAGTATTTGATAATATCCTACCATATATAGGTATTGAACCAGCTTATAGCGAAAAAGAATTGGAAGAATATAATATCGGTAAATTTGAAGTACCGAGTTTTATAGGTTTAACAAAAGCAGAAGTGGTGAAAAAATTGAAAGAGTATTCCTTTGGTCAAGTTACTTACCTTGGGGAAGGTGAAATTGTGAAAGAGCAATTTCCACTGGAGGGGGATATGATCAAGCAGAACAGCGACTTGATTTTATATTTGGAATAGCCTATAATTAGGAAGATTGATTTCATGAAAAGATAAGTATTCGTGCGAAAAATTAATCTTTCAAAAATTGAATTGTAAACAATTCAATTTGCAAATATTGTGCTGACGCTCAAATTTGTAGATGGATGTAGAATGGAGCTAATTATGAATTTCCTAGGTAAAAAAGTATTGGTTGTTGGTGCCGGTAAAAGTGGTATCTCTGCGATAGAATTACTATCACAGGAGGGGGCACAAACCATTCTTTATGACGCAAACGCAGAAATAAACAAAGAAGAAACTAAATTAACAGAATTTCGGAAGAAATTACCGGAAAATTACAATGGGGACATCATACTCGGCGAATTTCCATCCGAACTTAAATCCGAGCTTGATATGGTTGTGTTAAGTCCCGGGGTTCCAACAGATTTAGATTATGTGAAGGACCTTAAGAGCGTAGGGATACCAATCATTGGTGAAGTTGAACTTGCATATAATTTTTCTAAGGGTAAGATAGCTGCCATTACAGGAACGAATGGTAAGACAACGACGACAACTTTAGTAGGTGAGATTATGAAAACCTATTACAAAAGCGTTTTCGTAGTTGGAAATATTGGAGTTCCATATACTCAGATGGTAAAGAATACAGAAATCGAATCTGTTACTGTTGCGGAAATGAGTAGTTTTCAATTAGAAACTGTAGAGAATTTTAGACCAGACGTTTCTGCAATCTTAAATATAACACCGGATCACTTAAATCGTCATCATACGATGGAAGCATATATAGAAGCCAAGGTGAATGTAACTAAAAATCAGACAAAAGAAGATACTTGTGTTTTGAATTATGAGGATTCCTATCTTCAAAATGTGAGTGGGGGAATTCCTGCTACAATTCTATGGTTCTCAAGTACAAGAGAACTTGAAAGCGGACTGTTTCTTCAGAATAATCAGATTATTTACAGAGACGATGAGAAAGAATGCGTAGTTTGCGATGTGAATGAATTACAGATCATTGGCAAGCATAATTATGAAAATGTCATGGCAGCAGTGGGAATTGCAATTGCTTTAAAAGTTCCAATGGAGGATATTCACAAAGCATTGATAGAATTTAAGGGAGTGGAGCATCGTATTGAGTATGTAACTACGAAACGAGGAGTGAAATACTACAATGACTCGAAAGGAACAAACCCGGATGCTTCCATTCAGGCAATCAAAGCAATGCAGACCAAAACTCTTTTGATTGGTGGCGGTTACGATAAGGATTCAGACTACGATGACTGGATTAAAGCCTTTGATGATAAAGTTACCTATCTTGTGTTGCTTGGTCAAACAAGAGAGAAGATAGCGAATGCAGCAAAAAGACTAGGCGTTAAGAATATAGTCTTGGTTGATAGTCTGAGTGAGGCAGTTACCTTTTGTGCGGAACATGCAGGTGTAGGTGAAACTGTATTATTATCTCCATGTTGTGCAAGCTGGGGAATGTTTAAAGATTATGAAGAACGCGGTATGTTATTCAAGGAATATGTCCATGCGTTAAAAGATGAATAAGTAGTGTGAGGTGAAGCATTTGACCAGGGAAGAAATGGAACAGGGGAAGAGGAGAAAGACGAAAAATTACTATGACTATAGTCTACTGTTTCTGATTATATTCTTAGTATGCTTCGGCTTAGTGATGATTTATAGTACCAGTTCATACAATGCAGCAAAGTATTATAATGATTCCACGAAATTTTTACGTAGGCAAATGCTTTTTGCTATCGCTGGTATTCCTATTATGATTATCGTATCAAAGATAGATTACCGTATTTATATTAAAAAACTACCGATCATACGAATACGACCAATAACGTTGTTATTTTTCCTATGTATTATTCTACAATCTGTAGTATTGATTTTCGGAGAAGCAACCGGTGGTTCCCAAAGATGGATTTCTCTCGGAGGTCTTGGTAAATTCCAACCCTCCGAGTTAACCAAGATATGCGTAGTATTATTTACTGCATACATAGTTCAGTTAGCCCCGAGGAGGCTTGATAACTTCTTAGGTTTCGTTCGAGTGGTAGCCTTAGTAGGTCCACTGCTTGCACTTGTAGTAGTAGAAAACTTTAGTACAGCATTAATTATTGCTGCTATCATGGTTTCAATCTGTTTTGTAGCCAGTAGAAAGAAAGGATACTTTGTTGTAGCTGCTATCTTGTTTGTTATCGTTGGTTCGTTTTTGGTCTTCGGTGTTTCTTACCGAGGGGAACGTGTTGAAGTATGGCGTAATGTAGAAACTCATCCAAAAGGATATCAGATTTTACAGGGTTTATATGCGATAGCGTCTGGTGGTTTATTTGGAAAGGGATTAGGAAATAGTATGCAGAAGCTTGGGTTCATACCAGAGGCACACAATGATATGATATTTTCCGTTATCTGTGAAGAACTTGGTATGTTTGGGGCAATTGCTGTTATTATGCTATTTTTACTGTTGATATGGAGGTTGTTTACGATTGCAATTAATGCACCTGATCTTTTTGGTGGGTTAATAGCAACTGGTGTACTCACGCATATCGCGGTCCAGGTATTAATCAATGTGGCGGTTGTTACGAATAGTATTCCGGCGACTGGTATTCCGTTACCATTTATCAGCTATGGTGGTAGTTCTTTGGTGGTATTATTGGTTGAGATGGGACTTGTGCTTAGTGTTTCGAATAAAATTGAACATGAACGTTGATTCTTCTAGACAGCGGAGGGGTTATTGATGCTGTAACCGATTGGAAGGTATCGCATATGATAGTAGTGTATTTCTATTTCGAGGTATGACTATGTCTTCCGTTGTAGTTTCAGGTTTGTCTTCTCTTTATGGAGAAGTTTCTATACAGGGTTCTAAAAATGCCGTTTTACCAATCCTAGCAGCCTCTTTATTGCATCCAGGTGTTACTGTATTAAAGGATTGTCCATATATCTCTGATGTTTGCGACATGCTCCTTATTATGGAGGATTTGGGATGTCAGGTAAAGTGGGACAACAGCACTTTAATTATAGATGCTACGAATACGAATCCGATTCCGGTTACAGGGGAAACTGCAAAGAAAACTCGCGGATCCATTCTTTTTTTAGGTGCGCTACTTAGCAGAAACAAACAAGCAGTAATCTCGTATCCGGGGGGATGTACCATTGGAAAAAGACCGATTGATATCCATATAAATTCACTTAAAAAAATGGGTGTAGTTTTGAAGGATGAAGAAAATGTTCTCACTTGCAGTGTCTCAAAACTACGGGGTACAAGAATAGAGTTTCCATCACCAAGTGTTGGGGCTACAGAAAATGTATTATTAGCAGCTGTTTTGGCAGAAGGAATTACGGAAATTGTGAATGCAGCAAGAGAGCCAGAAATCACTGCATTATGTGAGTTTTTAATTCAATCTGGTGCCAAAATTACTGGATTAGGTACGTCTTGTTTACGTATTGAAGGAGTAGATGAGTTACATGATACAAGCTATCAAGTCCCACCAGATCGTATTGTTGCAGGAACATATTTGACAGCGGTAGCTGCAGCGTCTGGTTATGCCGTAATTCATGGTGTAATAGAACAGGATTTAGCAGAAGTTATCTATGTGCTTCGTAAGATGGGATGTGTGATTGATCTTCGGGAAAATAAAGCATTTATTAAAAGAAATGGCGTTCTGCAATCACCAGGAATTATCATTACTGAACCATTTCCAGGATTCCCAACAGATATGCAATCACAGTTTTTAAGCTTGATGTCAGTATCCTATGGTGAGAGTGTATTGGAGGAGCGTATATTTGAAGCTCGTTTCAATGTTGTTGAGGATTTAAATCGCATGGGAGCTCTTATTAATATAGAAGAAAAAAGAGCCGTTGTTCAGGGATTAAGGAAATTAAGAGGCACAGAAGTAGTGGCTAAAGATTTGCGTGGTGGTGCAGCGTTAATCATTGCAGGATTAACAGCAGAAGGAATTACTGTGATTCGTAATACAGAGTTCGTAGAGCGAGGGTATGTTGATATCTGTAAGGACTTGCGAAACTTAAATGCAAATATTCGAATTATAAAGGAAGTGTAAAGAGCATTTCTAAGGCGCCAAAAGACGCCGGCTAAGAAATTCTAAAACTTTACACGGGAAGAATAAAAATGAAATCCATTGGAATTTCATTTTTATTCTTCCGGCCTACTGAGCGGACATGTTTTCAAGCTACTGAGCAGGCATGTGCAATGTGAAGAGAATTTCTAAGACGCCAAAAGACGTCGCCTAATAAATTTTAAAACTTCACGCTAGCATGAAATCTATGAAACAACATGGGAGTTAGTGTGAAAAATTAAGTTGGAGGTTACTTTCTATGGTAAGACAACTACAAAAGAGGGTAAGAAGGAAGCGGGGGCCAGCATTATATATTAAGCTAACAATACTTCTTATTATATTGATTGCGGTAATTGTCCTATTTATGAATTTTCGTCTAGAAAATGTTATCGTAGAAGGTACTACACGGTATACAGAAGAAGAAATAAAAAATCGATTAATAACGGAAAAGACGGATCAAATTACCTTGTTTTATTATCTTAGACAACGTTTTAGTGAACCTGTTACGATACCTTTTGTGGAAAAAGTAGTGGTTTCTATGGAAAATCGCAATACGATTCATGTCACTGTATATGAAAAGCGGGTAGTGGGCTGTGTTGAAATGATGGGCAGCTACTTGTATTTTGACAAGGATGGTATTGTAGTGGAAAGTACAAGAGATAAATTAGAAGACATTCCGCAAGTCACAGGGCTTAAATTTAATAAACTAGTATTACATGAAAAGCTTGAGGTTCAAAAAGAAGGTTTATTTGAAACAATCTTAAATGTTACGAAACTGATTAAGAAGAATGAATTACCAATTGATGCGATGAGATTTAATTCTGATTATGAATTAACCTTAATCTCAGGTGATGTTCAAGTCTTATTAGGACGAAAAGACTTCTATGATGAGCAACTAGCAGCTCTTAAATATATACTGGAAGCTGCTGGAGATAAAAAGCAAAGTATAGATATGAAAAACTATAGCAAGAATAACAAAAAAATAATTTCAAAACCGTTAAATTAGATGCATTTTTGTATAAAAATTGTAAATACTACTTGATATTTTCTTAATTTATAGATATTATATAGTATAGAATGATTATATTAGATGCAGTATGACACAATATGTTGTACTTTAAAAATTCAGCAGGAAAAACATCAATCTGCAGTACGTGACTTTAAGTCACTATGATGAAAATAGAAGGATGATGAAAAAGGAGGAACTACCTTGCTTGAGATAAGAATGAATGAATCGGATTCTGCTGCAAAGATACTTGTAATTGGAGTTGGTGGAGCAGGTAATAATGCGGTGAACCGTATGATTGAAGAAAATATATTGGGTGTTGAATTTGTTTGTGTAAATACGGACAAGCAGCATTTAAAAAATTGTAAGGCTCCTCAATGTGTACAAATTGGTGAGAAACTTACCAAAGGACTTGGAGCTGGAGCACAGCCTGAGGTTGGTGAAAAGGCGGCAGAGGAAAGTAGAGAAGAATTAACCGAAATTATCAAAGGTTCCGATATGGTATTCGTGACCTGCGGAATGGGTGGTGGTACTGGAACAGGTGCTGCACCAGTTGTTGCCTCTATTGCAAAAAGCATGGGAATTCTTACAGTAGGTATTGTTACAAAGCCTTTTAAGTTTGAAGCAAAACAACGTATGAATAATGCGGTGAACGGCATAGAGAAGTTAAAAGAAAGTGTTGATACTTTAATCGTCATTCCAAATGATAAATTATTAGAAATAGTTGACAGACGTACTACAATGCCAGATGCTTTAAGAAAAGCAGATGAGGTATTGCAACAGGGTGTTCAGGGTATCACAGACCTTATTAATGTACCAGGACTTATTAATCTTGATTTTGCTGACGTTCAGACAGTTATGAAAGATAAGGGTATCGCACACATCGGAATTGGTATTGCTACAGGTGATGATAAGTGTACTGAAGCTGTAAAACAGGCTATTACAAGTCCACTATTAGAAACTACCATTGAAGGCGCTAGTCATGTAATTATCAATATATCTGGTGATCTTAGTCTTATCGAAGCGAATGAAGCTGCAACATTTGTTCAGGAACTTGCTGGAGATAGTGCAAATATTATCTTTGGTGCGATGTATGATGAATCAGTACCAGATCAGGCTGTCATTACAGTTATTGCAACAGGTCTTGAGGAAAAGGGAAGTAAGAATCAAGTAAAGACTCCAAGCTTTATGAGAAATGATGCACCAACTACAAATAAAGTAGGGATTGCATCAGGAACACTGCCTACATATAATAAGCCAGTGACTACTCCACAGACAAATACTAACACAAATAGTTATGTGAGACCACCACAACCAAACAATTATGCATCTCAAAGTTTTGGACAAGTTAGTAATTCAACTCAAGAATCAGGTGGAATTAAGATACCTGAGTTCTTACAAAAAAATAGAAATAAATAATTTGCATTGTGCATGTCATACATTTAGAAATTTGCCTTTTAAGCGACAATATATTACGGTCGCTTAAAAGGCTTTTTTGCGCTTTATTCCAATTATTTATTCATCTTGACTTTGAAAGACGAATAATATCGAAAGTTAAAAAATATGGGAAATGAATTCTTTGTGATAAATACCACATTACAACAAAATATTCCAAGCATATTCGGTATAATAATACCAGTAAATGGAGGCGAGGTGAACATTGCAACTCGAAGTATATATCGATGTACTCTTTTTTATTAACTTTATAATGGATCTGGTATTATTAATCATTGTGAAAAGGTTGCGCCACCAAGAAGGAAAAATAACTCGTTTATTTCTTGGTTCTATTGCTGGTGCCGTACTATCTTGCTTGGTCAATATATATTTTATGTCAGATATTTTACTATATCTGCTCATAGGTTATGGATTGACTGGCTTTCTTATGACTATGATTACTTTTGGAGTCCGAAATAAGCGTGCATTTATAAGTAATTATCTTGTATTACTAATTACCACTTTTGTTCTTGGAGGAATGGTAAATTCACTTTATTTGAATACCCAAACAAGAAATTACTTAAATCTCATGTATCAAGAGTTATTACAAGGAGAGAAGAGAACTACTACGATTGTCATTATCACAATCATTACTTTGTTGCTTTTTAGCTTCGCTTGTATGATATGGAGGCAAAATAGAAAGAAGGAAGAAGAGTTGTACTCGGTAGAGCTCTACATAGAGGATGAGCCTATTTTGTGCAAGGGATTAATGGATACAGGGAACTCGTTAAGAGATCCGGTTTCCGGAAAACCAGTAATAGTCGTGGATGAAAGACTATTAGAGAAGGAAATGAATCAATTAAAGGAATTACATCCAAATCGTATTCGCGTTATTCCGTTTAGTTCTGTTGGTAAACATAATGGACTTTTATTTGGAATCCGATTGAAGAAGATTATTATAAGTAATTCAAATGACTGTATCTGTAATCATGAAGTTGTTGCTGCTTTGTCAAATCAAGGATTTGCAAATCGTGAGGCCTACCAGGTATTGCTACATACAGATCTTTTAGGAATTATAGGTGGACAGGAAAGTCAAATGGGAAAATGAGAAGGGAGCTTGCCAAATGCTGTTAAAAATTACAATCCAAAATAAATTTCAGTTCCGTATGATACCAAGTTTTCGTGAGTTATTCTTGAAGAAAAAAGGGGAGATTCACTATATTGGGGGAGCTGAAGTTTTGCCGGCTCCTTTGGATGCCAAGAGAGAAGCAGATGCAATTATGAAACTTGGTACACCAGATGATGTGGAGGCGAAGTCTTTACTAGTAGAACATAATTTAAGGTTGGTAGTTTACATAGCTAAAAAATTCGATAATACAGGCGTAGGGGTAGAGGATTTAATCTCGATTGGAACAATTGGGCTAATTAAGGCGATTAACACGTTTAATCCGGATAAAAATATTAAACTGGCTACTTATGCTTCTCGTTGCATTGAAAATGAAATTCTGATGTATCTACGTAGAAATAGCAAAACAAAGCTTGAGGTATCCATAGATGAACCGCTTAATGTAGATTGGGACGGAAATGAATTGTTATTGTCTGATATCCTTGGTACGGAGGAGGATGTAATATACAAAAATATTGAGGATGAAGTTGATAAGAAGCTTCTCGGTAGAGCGCTTTCGAAATTAAATGATCGTGAAAAGATTATAGTTTCGTTACGATTTGGTTTAAATACTGCAGACGGTAATGAACGTACACAAAAAGAAGTGGCAGATATGCTAGGTATTTCACAATCTTATATCTCTCGTTTGGAAAAGAAAATTATAAAACGCTTAAAAAAAGAAATGCTGCGCTGTGAATAGGGAGCTGTTAGCTCTGTGTATTTAGCTTACACAAATTACTTATAGTTATCGAACAGTTATCAAACATACTGAGGGTATTCCAACGAAAATCGAAGGTAGTTTCAACAAAAATAGCATACTTTCAGAACCTTATCTTATCATGAAATAATACAAAAGAATTTGCAAATCGAAACAATTCCTTATGAAATAAATATATGGATGAAATTAACAAAAAATAACATTAGAAATACAGTATAAAAAGAAACCTTCCGGTAAATCATTTTATTATGACTTCAGAATAAAATGGTTAATCTGGGAGGTTTCATTATGGCTCTTTATAAGGTAGAAATTTGTGGAGTAAATACATCGAAATTGCCGTTGTTAAAGGGTGAAGAAAAGGATGCTTTATTTGAAAGAATCAAGCAAGGTGATAAGGAAGCTAGAGAGCTGTATATCAAAGGAAACCTACGATTGGTGCTTAGCATCATTCAACGTTTTTCAAATAGTAATGAAAATGTCGACGATTTATTTCAAATTGGTTGTATTGGTTTAATGAAAGCTATCGATAATTTTGACATCACGCAAGGAGTAAAGTTTTCAACTTATGCAGTACCTATGATTATCGGTGAGATACGTCGTTATTTAAGAGATAATAATGCCATACGTGTATCCCGTTCTTTAAGGGATACTGCTTATAAAGCAATTTATGCGAAAGAAATGCTTCTTAAGAAAAATGATAAAGAACCAACGGTTTGCGAGATAGCGGCCGAAGTTGGAATTAGTCAGGAAGATATTGTGGCTGCGCTTGATGCAATCCAGAGCCCAGTATCTTTGTACGAGCCTGTCTATTCAGAAGGTGGAGACACTTTGTATATTATGGACCAGGTAAGTGACAAAAAGAATAAAGAAGAAAACTGGGTAGAAGAAATCTCATTAAAGGAAGCAATGTCTAGACTATCTCCAAGAGAAAATAATATTATAAATCTGCGCTTTTTTCAAGGAAAGACACAGATGGAGGTAGCAGAAGAGATTCAAATATCGCAAGCACAGGTTAGTAGACTTGAAAAAAATGCATTAAAGAATATGAGGAACTATCTTATTGATAAGTAGATATAACTAAATATTTCCTTTCAATGAAAAGTTTCGAAAAAAGAAGAAAACACAATTATAGTATCAACTAATACAGAGACAGAACGAAATGTTTCGTTCTATCTCTGTATTAGTTTTATGATTAAATAATTTGTTAATAGTAATATTTAATTCAAATAAATCAAGCAAATATAACAAATACATGTGTATTTTACATTTTTTAGACAAATCAAATTAAAAATATAGTCATATTTATTTAGTTTGTTTAACGAAAAACTATAGTAAGTTAAATTAATCTCATACTTTTTATGGTAAAAACTATGCTATAAATACCTATATATGGAATATAACCGTAATAATCAATATATAATTAAAATTAATACTTGATAATTTGTATAAACTGCTATATAATAAAACTACGAAAACGATATAGCTAAGAAGCGGTGGTAAAAATGGCGACGATTAAAGAGCTATCATTAAAATGTGGTGTTTCCGTTTCCACTGTCAGCAAAGCATTGAATGACTATAAGGATATTGGAGAGGAAACGAAACGTAATATCCTGAAAGCAGCCAATGAGATTGGTTATTTTCCTGATTCGAATGCAAGGGCATTAAAGACGAAGAAAACTTATAATATCGGAGTATTGTTTTCTACGATGTTTGGTCATGGGCTCAGGAATGAGTATTTCGCTCATATTTTAGCTTCCTTCAACGAATATGCTACGGGTAAGGGATACGACATTAATTTTATTGAGCATAATGTTGGTAATCGGAAGATGACTTTTCTGGAACATTGCAGATATCGGAATTTCGATGGTGTTTGTATTGCCTGCTGTGCAGATTTCTTCGACAATGAGATTCAACAGGTTGTGAATTCAAAGATTCCTGTAGTGGTCATTGATCACATCTATAATGAGGCAATATCAATTCTTTCTGATAATATGGAAGGAATGAGGCAGTTAACACAGTACATAATTGATCAGGGTCACAAAAGAATAGCATACATTCATGGCACGAATTCATCGGTTACACATAATCGGTTGGTAAGCTTTTACCAGGTGTTACGGGAAAATGATTTAACGATACCGAACGACTATGTGATCGAAGGAATTTATCGTGATTCTGTAACGTCAGGCTTATTGACACAGAGATTACTGGATTTACCGGTCCCACCTACCTGTATCATTGCTCCAGACGATTATTCAGCGCTTGGAGTTATGAATACAATCAGAAGAAACGGTTTCAGGATACCAGAAGATATCTCTGTTGCAGGATACGATGGCATTTCAGTGGCACAGGCATTAGAACCAAAGCTTACTACGATAAGACAGGATACGGACAGAATTGGAACAGAAGCAGCAAAACAGTTAATTAATTTGATTGAGAGACCTATGGTAACCTCTATTTCAAATGTTTACCTTAAGGTCTCGCTGATGAAGGGAAGTTCAGTTGGCTATGTGAATAGCAGCGACTTGAATCACCTATTAAAGTAATCGATTGTCCATTAGAGACAATCAAGGTAACATAGGCATTTGTATTATTTATTAATATAATGCAAAATTAAAGGAGGGTATTGAAATGAAAAAGATGAAGAAAGCATTAGCTATGCTCATGGTTTTAACCATGGTTTGTGCTATGTTTGCAGCATGCGGTACAAAGAATGCAAACAGTAACAAAATAGCGAGTACATCTGGTGGTAAGATATTCAGAATTTATTGCTGGAATACAGAGTTCCAGGACAGATTTAACGAGTATTACGCAAGCAAAATTCCAGCTGACGTAAAAGTTGAATGGGTTATCAATCCAAATGAAGACAATGTATACCAGACAAAGTTGGATGAAGCTTTACAAAAGCAGGAATCTGCTGCACCAGAAGATAGAATTGATTTATTCCTGATTGAAGCTGACTATGCATTAAAGTATGTTGGTACTGACTATACTTTGAATGTTATCAAAGATGTTGGCTTAACAGAGAAAGACCTTTCTCAACAGTATCAGTACACAAAGGATGTCGTTACAAGTAACGGCGCTCTTAAGGGTGTTTCATGGCAGTCTTGTCCAATGGGCTTCCTTTACAGAAGATCCATGGCTAAGGCAGTGTTAGGAACAGACGATCCTGATCAGGTTCAAGAGATGCTTTCCGACTGGACAAAATTTGATGATGTAGCTGCTAAAATGAAGGCAGCTGGTAACTTCATGTTATCTGGTTATGATGATGATTATCGTGTATTTGCTAACAACAAGAAACAGCCTTGGGTTGATTCTAACAAAAAAATCGTAATTGATGATCAGATCAAACAATGGGTATCTCAGACTAAGACATATACAGATAAAGGCTATAATAACAAAGCTAGCTTATGGTCAGCAGAATCAACTGCTCAGATGGCTAATGATGGCAAGGTATTTGGTTACTTTGGACCAGGATGGTTTATGGATTTCTGTTTCATGTCTTATACACTTGATGATCCAAACGGAGAGAAAGAAATTGGTAACGGAGGTTTCGGTGACTGGGCTATGTGTAAAGGCCCTCAGGGATCTTACTGGGGTGGTACATGGATTTGTGGAGCAGCAGGAACAGATAATCTCGATATCGTAAAAGATATTATGTTAACAATGACATGTAACAAAGATACACTTGTTAAGATTACAAATAAATTTGGTGATTTTACTAACAGTGTAGCAGCTATGGAAGAAATTGCTAACAGTGATTATGGCTATCCATTCTTAGGAGGTCAGAATCATATCAAAGTATTACTTGATTCTGCACAAGATATTCATATTTCTGCAGCATCTCCTTTTGATCAGACTATGACTGAAAAGCTTCAATTATCAATGAAAGACTACTTTGAAGGCGTTATAACAGAACAACAGGCTTGGGATAACTTCTATACAGAAGTTTTAGGAAAGCATCCAGAACTTAGTAAATAAGATAAAAGTTCGAAATTTCACAGTGTAACGGATAAGATATAGTTTTTGTAATAACGAAAGAACTTAAAAACTTTTATTTCGGTACAGCAAGGTGGTTTGAGTCGCCTTGCTGTACTAATATGGATAGTATGCTGATGATAAAAAGGCATCTCTCCTTTTACAATGGCAGGATTGAAAGAGCGCACAATTCTGTGGCAACTCATAATAAGCGCAGTTGTGAGGTATCGTATGCAGAATCCAAAGAAATCGAAAAAATTTGTTAACTATTCAAAATGGGGATATATTTTCCTAATACCATTCTTCGTAATCTATACGTTCTTTTCACTGATACCATTACTTTCAACTTTTTACTACAGCTTCTTTGAGTTATATTGGGCGAATGGGGGATTGTCGAAGGTAGGCCCGAATTTTGTTGGCCTAAAGAATTATGTTAAACTCTTTACTGAGTCCGAGTTTTTAAAATATTTCGGTAATACGATGATACTTTGGATCATTGGGTTCATACCTCAGATTTTAATTTCTCTCCTATTAGCAGCACTATTTACAAGTAACCGTTTAAGACTAAAGAAGCAAGGATTTTTTAAATCAGTTATCTATATGCCAAATTTGATTATGGCATCAGCATTCGCTATGTTGTTTTTTACTTTATTTTCACCAGATGGGCCAGTCAATCAGTTGTTAATCCAGTTTGGCTTTGTGAATGCAGGAGATCCAATACGATTTTTTTCCAGAATAACTGGAACACGTGGTATCATTGCGCTCATGAATTTTCTCATGTGGTTTGGAAATACAACAATCATGCTGATGGCAGGTATTATGGGAATTGATCAGGGGTTGTTTGAGGCAGCCTATGTCGATGGTGCAAAACCAACCCAAGTATTTAAAAGGATTACATTACCTTTATTAATGCCTATCCTAAGTTATGTAATGATAACTTCTTTAATCGGTGGTATTCAGATGTTTGATGTCCCACAGATTTTAACCAGTGGATCTGGAAGTCCGAATAATACTAGTAAAACGGTTGTAATGTTATTAAATAGCAAGTTATCACCAAGCTTAAATTATGGTGATGGTGGTGCAATTTCAGTGATCTTATTCATGCTGACGGCTATTTGTAGTGTTGCTGTATATCGTTCGATGATGAATAAGACAGGTAATGATGAAGTTAAGAAAAAAATAAGAGAAGAGCAAAGAAGGAAGTAACGGAATGATGGATAATAGAAAAGCAAACACAAAACCGAATAAAAGCAAACGTGGAGTTGGCGGTGTTGTGACAAGCAGAATTCTGTCATATATCCTATTGATATTTCTCTCCATTATTTGCTTGTTTCCATTTTACATATTAATTGTAAACGCTTCGAGAACTCATGTTCAGATTACCTCTGGTTTCTCACTAATCCCAGGTACGAATCTGTTCCAGAATATAAAAGATGTTCTTAAAAACTCGACATTCACGATTGGCAGTGGTATGCGTAACAGTTTATTGATTGCTACGTTAAGTGCAGTATTGACAACATATTTTTCTACGTTGACTGCATATGCAATACACATGTATGATTTTAAACTGAAAAAATACGCTTTTACATTTATCATGTTTGTTATGATGGTACCAGCTCAAGTATCTGCACTGGGTTTTCTTGATCTGATTGATAAGATGGGATTTAGAGATACCCTATACCCACTGTTTTTACCGGCGATCGCTTCTCCGATTACATTCTTCTTTATGAAACAATACATGGAGAGTGTATTACCTACCGAAATTGTTGAGGCAGCAAGAGCGGATGGATCATCAGAGTTTAGAACATTTAATACGATCATTTTACCTATCATGAAACCTGCGATTTCAGTACAGGCAATCTTTTCATTCGTGGGTAGTTGGAACAATTACTTTATTCCTGCACTTGTGATATCTTCGCAGAATAAAAAGACAGTTCCTATTTTGATGGCAGGACTACGTTCCGCAAGTTATCAAAACTTCTCTTTAGCTCAGCAGTATGTGGCAATACCTCTGATTATCATGTATTTTACCTTATCAAGGTATATCATAGCAGGTGTTACATTAGGAAGTGTGAAAGGTTGATACTTGCATTAATTACATATTTCAATTAGAATAAGGGTATCTGTATCAAAGTACGGATACCCTTATATTATGGTAAAAAACACTATGCTATGGATGCACATTTGCGAATTCATTTAATGGAAATCGCTACTAATTCAGGAAAGGATGAAGAAATTATGGAGAATTATGTATTCCACGCATATACCAAAATGTTATTTGGTAAAAATCAGATCGAACAGCTACCTGATGTAATGAATGATTTTGGAAAAACTGTACTTTTAGTTTATGGTGGCGGAAGTATTAAGAAAAATGGAATTTACGATAAGATTTATGCTTTATTAAAAGGCTGGAATATTATTGAGCTTGGAGGAGTAGAGCCTAATCCGAGAATCACAACAGTACGTGAAGGTGTAAGACTGTGTAAAGAAAACAACGTAGATGTTATTTTAGCAGTTGGTGGAGGTAGTACCCTTGACTGTAGTAAGGTGATTGCAGCAGGACATTATTATGACAATGATCCATGGGATCTTGTATTAGATGGAAGTCTTATTACGAAGGCACTACCACTTGTAACAATATTAACATTAGCTGCAACTGGTTCTGAGATGAATAAGAATGCAGTAATCTCTAATTTAGAGACAAATGAAAAGTTTGGAACTGCTTCAAGATTAGTGATCCCACAGGCGTCCATATTAGATCCAACTTACCTATTTACATTACCTGCAATTCAGACAGCAGCAGGAACCACAGATATTATGTCACATATTTTTGAAGCTTATTTTGGTAAAGTAAAGGATGCCTATATTCAAGATCGTTTTTCTGAAGGAATTTTAAAAGCTTGTATAAAATACTGTAAGATTGCATTACAAGAGCCTGAAAATTATGAAGCCCGAGCAAATTTAATGTGGGCAAGTAGTATGGCGCTAAACGGATTAACCGGTAGTGGAAAGTCTCATGCTTGGACCTGTCATCCGATTGAGCATGAATTAAGTGCATTTTATGATATTACCCATGGTGTAGGCCTTGCAATTGTAACACCTCGTTGGATGAGATATATATTGAATGATGATACGGTAGAACAATTTGCAACTTACGGACATAATGTATGGGATATACCAATGGAAGAAGATAAGTTTGAGGTTGCTCATAAGGCAATTGATAAAACTGAAGAGTTTTTTAAAGAAATTGGCATTCCGATGACGTTAAGAGAAGTAGGAATAGATGATTCTAAGTTAGATATTATGGCAGAAAAAGCGGTAAGATTCGGCGGTTTAGGGGACGCTTTCGTTTCTTTGACAAAAGAGGATGTTGTTAACATCTTAAAAGATTGCTTATAAGAAGGAAAGCAATCTAAGCTTTCTATACTGTTTCAAGTGTAAAAATGTCAGATACGCAAGCATTATCGCACCTGAAACTGCAGAAAAAATAGTTCAACATAAAAATCATAAGAAAAATATAGGGTATATCAGAAAGGGAGAGCCATGGAGTTTTTACATGAAGCGCTAAGGGTTATCGTTGATATAGCAATTCTTTTGTTTGAATACGTAGGAGTAATAATTTTAATAATGTCGGGATTACGCGGTGTATATCAGTATTTCCGGAGGAATGAATTAACCAGACTAAATCTTGCGAAAGGTATGGCAATGGGGCTAGAGTTTAAGCTTGGAAGCGAGATATTGCGTACTGTTATTGTAAGAGATTTTCAGGAAATTCTTACTGTGGGTAGCATTATATTATTACGAGCTGCTTTAACGTTTTTAATCCATTGGGAGATAAAAAATGAAGAAATAAATACGGTTGAAAAATTAGAAGAACACCAGAGTAAATAAGAAAATATTTGATTTCTGTTTTATCAACTAACAAATTATGCAAATTCTTTATATGAAATAATGTTTTAATAAAAAGTCTATCTTAGTTATTATCTATCTTTCGATAGAAGGCTAAGATAGACTTTTGTATTTTACACAATCTCTTTATTTTTACGATATTTGCACGGAGAAATCCCTTTCATACGCTTAAAGACATCACCAAAGTAATTACTATCATTAAAACCACTTAACAATGCGATTTCTGTGATAGGTAACTTTGTATGGAGCAAAAGTCTTGATGCTTCTCTTATTCTTATACTAATTAAATATTCTTTAAAACCAAAACCAGTCACTGCCTTAAACTTTTTGGAAAAATAAGTGGTACTCATATTGCAATAAGCTGCAGTTTCTTCTAAGGTCACAGGAGATTGATAATTGCTGCATATATATTTTGCAGCCTTTTCCATGATTTGATCATCTGGGGAAGCATCATACGGAGTAATGTCATCTTGTTTGGAAATAGAATTTAACCGTAAGATAAATAAAATGAGTTCGTACACATGATTACTTGCTAGATAGTGGGAATAAGTATCTTGGTACATCATTTCACGATGTGCCTTTGAGATTAAGTCTTCAAAATAATCACGTCTGCTCTGAGGTATTCGTACATGCGGTTGCGAAAAACACTTCAATACAGTTTCTTCTCCGAATTCTTGAAACAATGGTTGTAAAAAGCACTTGGAAAAGGTAATGCAAATTCGTTCATGGGAGCCTCCTGAGATATAGGTAGTCCGGTGCAGAGCTCCTTCTTCAATTAATATGAGTTCCCCCTTAGAGACATTGTATAAAGTATCATTTACAAAAAAACGTCTTGTACCTGATAAAAGATAATACATCTCATAAAAGTTATGTAAATGAGCATCTTTCATGCTAAAATACGGATCACGCTTGATTCTTGTAATCTTTAAGTCTTGATTAGAATCCATTATATACGCCCTTTCTATAAAATTAATATGTAAACGTATTTTTTCTTGTATCATAAAGTTGCATAAACCTTCTATGCGCTAAAAAGATGATAACGGTAGGAGTTCCTATTAAAAAGTCTGGAACCTATCTAATCTTTTGTCTCTATTATACTAGAATCTTTCGATAATGGCAAGATTACTGTAATTTGATATATAATTAAAAAGAAAATCAAGGTATCCTTAGACAAATTGTACTATCCTAGTAGGAGCGGCTTCAGGTGGCTTCAGGTGAGAGCATGATGGGTGATGAAAGGAGTTATAAAATGTCGAAGGCGGGGTTGTCAAAAAAGGACGAACGATTTCGTGAGTTTGCATTGCATGGGAATCTATGGAAAGTAGTATTTACGGTAGGATTTCCGCTAGCGTTATATCAAACGTTAAGCTTGGTTTTTCGTTTGTTAGATACGATGATGGCCTCTCATATTAGTGCAGAGTCTGTTTCAGCAGTAGCATACCTGTCTCAGATTAACAATGTATTATCTGCAGTTGGTGGAGGACTTGCAATCGGTGGTAGTCTTGAAATTAGTAAGGCGTATGGTGCTGGTGACTTTGAAATGGTGAAAAAAAGGGTAAATAGTCTCTTGGGTTTATGTGGTCTGCTTAGCCTTGGAGTTTTATCAATGATACCATTTTCAGGAACGATATTACGGTTTGCGAACACACCAAAAGAATTAATTGGAATTGGGAGTAGGTATTTTTCGATTGAATTAGTTGCAATGGTGATTACCTATATTAATAACGTGTACATAGCAGTAGAACGTGCAAGAGGGAATACCAAACGTATCTTAAATTTAAATATGATGATTATTGTTGTGAAACTTTCTTTAACGGCATTATTTATATATGTTTTACATGGTGACATTCAGATGATAGCGATTGCAGATGTTGCTGCTCAGTCTGTTATGTTGGTTGCTGCTATTGTGAATTTAAATAAGAAGGGGAATGCTTTTGGTTTCTCACTAAAGAGTATCAGTTTTAAAAAACCAGTAATAGGTCCGATGCTTACGTTATCAGGACCTGTAATGGTGGAAAAGGCGGCCTTTTCCTTTGGAAAAGTAATTGTAAACTCGATGAGCGGTCAATATGGTCCTTTGGCGGTTGGAGCACTTGGCATATCGAATAATATCGGTGCTGTTACGACTGGACCACAGAATGGTTTTCAAGAAAGTGGAGCAGCAATTATCAGTCAAAACCTTGGAGCGAATCAAGTAAAACGTGCATTAGACACATTTAAACGAGTTTTAGCGATTAATCTGATAATTGGTGTAATTGGATTGGTTACAACTTTAGTATTCTTAAAACCATTTAGTTATATTTTTGCAAGTGCATCAAGTGGTTTTGATATTGAGTTTCAAAACATGATTATAGAAATGTACAAATTCGAGTGTATTGGTAGCTGTATACCCCTTGGTATTAATGCTGCGGTTATTTCGTTATTATTAGGATTTGGATATACAAAATACACGTTAATAATAAATTTCTGTCGAGTATTTGCGTTTCGTATTCCGGTACTTTATGCTTTACAGAGATTCACGAATTTGGGAGCAAAAAGCTGTGGAGTGGTTATGTGCATCAGTAATATTTCGGTCACGGTATTATCCTCCATCATAGCTTTCTTTGTTATTGTGCGGATATGCAAAGAACATAACATTAAGTTCTGGGCGAAAGAGGAGCAGACAGAAAGTGAAAAATTATCACCAATATCCTCCTGTGAGGAGTAATACGGTGTCTATTTTATTAATAATCTAAGTAGTTGGAGCGTTCACTATGTATTACACTCTCACGACCTAAAGATATTTAAGTTTAGAGGAAATGAACTTTTCCGTAATTTCATATGTATATTTTGTGAAACTACTTGATTATTTTATCACTTCATATTAATATAAAAAGAGCCGTTGGTATATACGGTAAGGTTTTAGATATGGAAGGAATGGTTACAACGATGAAGAAAATCAAAGCAACAAAAGCAACTGGGCAAACAAATCAAGAGACATCGAAGGAAAAAAAGAAGAAGTTAATGATCTTTTCTGGGATAGTAGCAGCTGTTCTTGTTCTTTCCTTTGTTTTCATGGTAGTTGAAGCATCTCAGAAATACAAATTGCACATAGTAAATCATACAAGTAAAAACATTACACAGCTTCAATTATTATTTAGTAGTGATGAGGTTAATTACACATCTGATGTTTTCTTCGATTCTGCAATTGCTGCAGGAGAAGAAATTAATACAGAATTTCCAAGACTTCCACTTATGGGTACAAACTCCGGATTAATTTCCAAAACGTACTTTGAGGGAGAAGAAGGTATTCTCAATGATAATGGTTTATTCTTTACCAACTTTAGTGGTAAGATTACAATCGAATTTACAGAAGATGAAGCTGGTGTTATCACAATGTTTGTAAAAGCCAAAGAAGGTAAAGGAAAATTAAGTACATTTTGTGATGATGATCAAGTAATGGAATTTGCAGAAAAGTAATGGTAATAAAAGGAGGAATCATTTGTGATTCCTCTTATCTTAATATTTATGCTGTATTACGGTGAAACGATAAAGAGTATGAAAAATGAAATATTTGCTTAGCGAAAACATTCATTTAGTAAAAAAGCATTCACTTAGTGAAAAGCATTCATTCAGTGAAAAGCATTCATTTGGTGAAAAGTACTCATTCAGTGAAAAGCATTCATTTGGTGAAAAGTACTCATCCAGTGAAATTGAAGAGCTTTCACTGAACAAGTTTGTGTCTGCGCTGCATCACAAACTGGATGATAAAAGAGCAGCGTAGAAAAGAGGGCATATAGGATGATTAAATTATTAGATCAAGGTGCATATGTAATTAATGGCCAGACAATTATTGAAGAGAATCATGAAGCATTAGATATTCTTAAAATGAAGACTGGTAAAGATGTAACCAAGAAAGAGGCAGCAAAAAACACAATTGCTTATGAGATATTAGCTGCTCATAATACCTCTGATAATATGGAAAAACTAAGAATTAAGTTTGATAGACTTACTTCTCATGATATAACTTTCGTAGGAATTATACAGACTGCAAGGGCAAGTGGACTAACTGAGTTCCCAGTCCCTTATGTATTAACAAACTGCCATAACAGCTTATGTGCGGTTGGTGGTACGATTAATGAAGATGATCATATGTTTGG
>NZ_DAMADT010000035.1:27186-37794 GCF_031997925.1 Lachnoclostridium sp.
CGCATCAGGCAGTCATCCATCAATTTGCCCGTGAAATGTTAGCTGGTGGTGGTAAGATGGTTCTAGGTTCAGACAGCCATACCCGTCACGGAGCTCTAGGTACGATGGCAATGGGGGAAGGCGGACCTGAAATTGTAAAACAGTTATTAAGCAAAACGTATGATATTAACATGCCTAAAGTTGTAGGTGTATATCTAACCGGAGCCCCAAGAAAGGGTGTAGGACCTCAGGACATCGCCTTAGCTATTATTGGTGCTGTTTTTGCAAATGGATATGTTAATAATAAAGTAATGGAATTCATTGGTGATGGAATCAAGAATTTAAGTGTGGACTATCGTATCGGTATTGATGTTATGACGACAGAAACTACCTGTCTTTCCTCTATCTGGGTAACGGATGATTTGGTGAAAGAATTTTATGAAATTCATAACCGTGCAGAGGAATACAAAGAACTTGCACCTAAGGATATCGCATACTACGATGGTATGATTTACGTTGATTTATCAGAAATCAAACCAATGATAGCAATGCCTTTCCATCCAAGCAATGTTTATACCATCGATGAGTTAAACGCAAATCTTGATGATATTCTTACTGAGGTTGAGAAAAAGGCACTTATCAGTCTTGATAACAATAAGGTGAAGTACACCTTAAGAGATAAAATTCGTAATGGCAAATTATACGTGGAACAAGGTGTTATTGCGGGTTGTGCAGGTGGTGGTTTTGAAAACATCTGCGATGCAGCTGATATCTTAAATGGAAAATACATCGGTGCGGATGAGTTCTCCTTAAGTGTTTATCCAGCGAGCCAACCGATCTTTATGGAATTAGTGAAAAATGGTTCTGTAGCTAAGTTAATGCAAACTGGTGCGACAATTCGTACTGCATTCTGTGGTCCATGTTTTGGAGCCGGAGATGTTCCTGCTAACAATGGGTTAAGTATTCGCCATTCTACTAGAAACTTCCCAAATCGTGAGGGTTCTAAGATTACCAATGGTCAAATTGCATCGGTAGCGCTTATGGATGCACGTTCCATTGCGGCTACAGCTGCAAATAAAGGTTATCTAACCTCTGCAGAAGATATCGATGTGAACTTTTCAAAACCTCGCTATTTCTTTGATAGCAAGATTTATGAAAATCGTGTATACGATGGCGTTGGTAAGCCAGATGAGACAGTAGACATTAAGTTTGGACCTGGAATTGTAGATTGGCCTGCTATGGCAAGTCTTACCGATGACTTAGTTTTAAAGGTGGTTTCCGTGATACATGACCCTGTAACTACAACCGATGAATTAATTCCATCTGGTGAAACTTCCTCTTACCGTTCCAATCCTTTAGGATTAGCTGAATTTACGTTATCAAGAAAAGATCCAGCTTATGTAGGTCGTGCAAAAGAAATTCAGCTTGCAGAGAAAGCAAGACAGACCGCTGATTCTGTTGAGGATATCTACAAAGCAAATACTGAGATAAAAGAGGTATTTACGAAGATCAATCAGAAGTTTTTAGTAGACCCTAAGAAAACGGAGATTGGTAGCGTGATTTATGCTGTTAAACCAGGAGATGGTTCAGCAAGAGAACAAGCAGCAAGCTGTCAAAAGGTACTCGGAGGTCTTGCTAATATTGCAAAAGAATATGCTACAAAGAGATATCGTAGTAATTTGATTAATTGGGGTATGCTTCCATTCTTATGGAAAGAGGAAATCCCATTTAAGAATGGCGATTACTTATTTGTTAAGGATATTAAAAAAGCGATAGAGAATAGAGAAAACGAGATCAAAGCTTATGTTGTAAATGAGGGAATGAAGGAATTTACTCTTACTCTTGGTGAATTAACGGATGATGAACGTGATATTATCCTAAAAGGTTGTTTAATCAATTATTATAGAAACTAAATTGTATAATATATCAAATAATAAAAATTAATGATAAAAGTCAAATAATAAAATGTAAATTAAAATAAATAATTAAAAGAAGTATTAAAACAAATAATTAAAAGCAAGTGTTAAAAACAAATAATTAAAAACAAATAATTAGAATCAAATATTAAATTAATCAGAGTATAGTTCTATGTATTTGGGGACAAATCAAGAGTATGCTCTGATTTTTTTGTCCATGAAAAGTTCGCAAATCGAACTTTCTAAATTTACGAATCGTACTTTCTAAATTTTATTGAATGTTTCTATAGAATGCTCTATAATATTTCGAAGTGGGGAATGCTTATGAGGGGATACGATGGAGGCGATTGATTGAGAAAAATTAAGAAATTATTATTAAGTAGAATCTTTATTGTTAGCGTATTAATTTTAATACAGTCGATATGGTTCATTACGTTTATGCTTAATTTAACTAGTGAATCATGGTGGATACAGATTGTTCTTCAGGCGATGAGTTTTATTGCTTTAATCTTAGTGATTAATCGGAACGATAATCCTGCATATAAGCTTGCATGGAGTATAACAATCCTTATATTCCCGATTTTTGGAGGATTATTGTATGCAATGCTTGGAGGGAAAAAACCTGCAAGGCGAATGCGCACACAGATTGATGCTTCGTGGAAGAGATTTTCAAAAGAAATAAAACAAGATGAAGAGATATTAAGCACCATAGAAGGTCTTGACAAAAAAGTACGAGGACAGGTAGGATATATCGTAAATTATTCTGGCTATCCGGTTTATGGAAATACGAATGTGAAATACTACGAAAGTGGCGAAGAAAACTTTCCTGATATGTTAGAAGCCTTACGAAGTGCCAAGAAGTTTATTTTTGTAGAGTATTTTATCATTGGGGAAGGCCGTATGTGGAATGAAATCCTTGAGATTTTAAAAGAAAAAGCAATGTCTGGAGTCGATGTTCGTTTGATTTATGATGACTTTGGTTGCTTAACTTTACTTCCGTATAAGTATGGAGAAGAATTAGCAAAATACAATATAAAATGTGTTGCATTCAATCCTGTGAAACCTATATTTTCAGCGGTAATGAATCATCGAGATCATCGTAAGATTATGGTGATTGACGGTACCATTGGATTTACTGGCGGGATAAATTTGGCAGATGAGTATATTAATGAGAAGGATCGTTTCGGGTATTGGAAAGATACAGGAGTACGTTTGATAGGCGATGCAGTATGTAGTTTAACGACAATGTTTCTTACTACTTGGGATGCATTTTACTTATCAAATGATACCTTAGGAAACTTTACTCCGGAATTATCTCTTTATCAAGAAATCCTAGACAAAGAAAATAAAAACGATTCCTTAGGGTTTGTTCAACCTTATGCGGATTCTCCGCTAGATGAAGAAAGCGTTGGAGAGAATGTGTACCTAAACATCATTAATATGGCTCAGGATTATGTTTATATCTGTACGCCATATTTGATTATTGATAATGAAATGATGACCGCACTATGTTTAGCAAGTAAACGAGGAGTCGATATACGCATCATTACGCCAAATATTCCGGATAAAAAATTAGTTTTTGCCGTTACACAGTCCTATTATGTACAACTTGTTAAAGCTGGAATTAAAGTGTATCAATTCGAACCTGGCTTTTTACATGCGAAAAGTTTTGTTTGCGATGACGAAATTGCTACGGTAGGAACAATTAACATGGATTACCGCAGCTTATATCTTCATTTTGAATGTGGAGTTTATATGTATCGTAATAATACGATTTACGATATTAAGGAAGACTTTATTAAAACAATGAATCAAAGCATCCAGATGACAGAGGATAAAATTAAACGAAAACTTCCCATGAGGGTAGTTCAATCTATCCTAAGGTTATTAGCCCCTATGATGTAATTTTTATGGCAGAAGTTATGTTTATGATGTCGTGGCAGATGTTAAGTTTTATGATATTGTATCAGAAGCTATGTGTTTGTGATGTCGTGGCAGAAGTTAAGTTTATAAGTCGTGACAGATGTCATATTTATGAGATCATGTCAGATGTCATGTTTATGATGTTTTAAAGTATAATACAATAGAAAGCACCAAAGAAGAATAAATGAATAGGTTTATTTGCGAGAGGAGAGAGTGCCATGGCAATGATAATTGATGGGAAAAGAATTTCTGGAGAAATCAAAGATGAATTAAAAGCTGAAGTTTCTGAATTAAAAAAACGAGGAAAAGAAGTAACCTTGGCAGTGATTCAAGTTGGAACAGATCCTGCATCTACTGTATATGTCGGTAATAAAAAGAAAGCTTGCGAATATTGTGGTATTCGTTCCTTAGCTTATGAGCTTCCTTTAGAGACTACAGAGCAAGAATTATTAAACTTAATAAAAGACCTTAACGATAGAGATGATGTTACAGGTATCTTAGTTCAATTACCATTACCAGACCACATTGAGGAGAATAAGGTAATTAAAACGATTGACCCAAAGAAAGATGTCGATGGTTTTCATCCAGAAAGCGTCGGAGCTCTAAGTATTGGGCAGGCAGGGTATCTTTCTTGTACTCCTGCTGGAATTATACAGTTATTAAAACGCTCTGGAATCGAAATTGAAGGGAAAGAGTGCGTTGTTCTTGGAAGAAGTAATATTGTTGGTAAGCCGATGGCACTTCTTTTGCTTCGTGAAAATGGAACTGTGACAATTTGCCACTCTAAAACTAAGAATTTATCCGAGATTACCAAAAGAGCAGATATCTTAGTGATTGCAATTGGAAAACCAAGATTTCTTACAAAAGAATATGTGAAAGATGGAGCTGTAGTGATTGATGTAGGCATGCATCGCGATGAAAACAATAAGTTATGTGGAGATGTAGACTACGATGATGTTGTTGATAAAGTAAGTGCGATCACTCCTGTTCCTGGAGGGGTTGGCCCAATGACAATTGCTATGCTTATGAACAACTGTGTTTACGGGGCGAAAAAGTTCCAAATATAAAGAAACTATAAAAATACAAAAATATTTCATTTACTAATTGAATTTCCATTAAAAACTGTTACAATAATTTGTAATGGAGAAAACATATGTATATGAAATCTATATTTAGGGAATCGAAAGGAAAAGCAACTAAGATTACCTAAATTTTGTATGCAAGGAATCGCTATGAATAATGGTTGTAAAATATGGTAACGATTTTATATAAGAAAAGGATTAGAAAGGTTTTATAGAATGAAAATATTTTTTATCTCACTTGGTTGTGACAAGAATTTAGTTGACAGCGAGGTAATGCTAGGATTAATTAGAGACCGTGGCTTTGAACTAACCAACGATGAAAGTGAAGCAGATATCATTGTAGTAAATACATGCTGCTTTATCCATGATGCAAAAGAAGAAAGTATTAATACTATTCTTGAAATGGCAGAATATAAGAAAAGTGGCAGCTTAAAAGGACTTATCGTTACAGGCTGTCTCGCCCAGCGTTACAAGGATGATATCTTAGCAGAGATACCAGAGGTTGATGCATTACTTGGAACTACAAGTCATGATGCTATTACTGAGGTAATTGATAAGGTATTAGGTGGAGAAAGAGCAGAATCTTTCAAAGATATCGATTACTTATCAGAGATTAAAACAAACCGTGTTAATACAACTGGAGGTTATTATTCCTTCTTAAAAATTGCAGAAGGGTGCGATAAGCACTGTACGTATTGTATCATTCCGAAAATCCGTGGAGATTATCGTAGCGTTCCAATGGAACGTTTGGTTGAAGAAGCGAAGTTTCTTTCGGAAGGTGGAGTGAAGGAATTAATCCTAATTGCGCAAGAAACTACAGTTTATGGTGTAGATATATATGGAAAGAAAATGCTTCCTGAACTTTTACGTAAGCTTTGTGCAATTGATGGTATTGATTGGATACGAATTCAATACTGTTACCCAGAAGAGACTAATGACGAGCTAATTGATGTAATCAAGTCAGAACCTAAAATCTGTCATTATCTTGATATCCCAATTCAGCATGCTTCCGATGATATACTAAAACGCATGGGACGTAGAACGAATAATGAGGAATTAGTAACATTGATTACAAAACTTCGTAATGAAATTCCAGATATCGCGCTAAGAACTTCTTTAATCACAGGTTTCCCTGGAGAAACTGAGGAAGACCATGAGATTTTAAAAGATTTTGTTCGTAAGATGAGATTTGAACGTCTAGGAGTATTTACTTATTCAAAAGAAGAGAATACACCAGCAGCGAAGATGAAAGATCAGATTACTAAGAAGGTAAAAGTAGCTCGTCAAAAAGAACTGATGGAAATTCAACAGGGTATTGCTTTTGAAAGAGCGGAATCAATGGTTGGACGTAAATTAAAGGTTATGATCGAAGGAAAACTTGTAGAAGAAGGAATTTTCATTGGAAGAACCTATATGGACGCTCCGAATATTGATGGATATATATTTGTACACACCAAGGATGAACTTATGTCTGGTGAGTTTGTGGAGGTTACAGTAACTGAAGCAAAAGAATATGATTTAATAGGGACAGCCGAGTAGGCTTAAGGAGGAAATTATGAATCTGCCAAATAAGATTACAATATTTAGGGTCATTTTGATACCGGTATTTTTAATACTGATGTTATGGCCAGGAATACCATATGGTAAATATTTTGCCTTAGCCGTATTTATAATTGCAAGTACCACTGATTTTATAGACGGTTATCTGGCTAGAAAATATAATCTTGTAACGAACTTTGGTAAATTTATGGACCCTTTGGCGGATAAACTCTTAGTCTGCTCCGCATTAATTTGTTTCGTGGAATTCCAGACAGTACCAGCTTGGGTAGTTATCGTTATCATTGCGAGAGAGTTTATTATCAGTGGTTTTCGTTTGGTTGCTTCCGATAATGGGCTGGTTATTGCAGCAAGTTATTGGGGTAAATTTAAGACAGTTACACAGATGATTATGTGTATCTTGTTTATCTTAGATTCCAATTTACTGATGTTTAATGTGCTAGAGCAGATATTCTTATGGTTAGCATTTGGCTTAACTGTAATATCCCTATTAGATTACCTCTACAAGAATAGATACATTTTATTAGACGGAACGAAATAACATAATATGCGATTAGTTTAATATGCGATTAATTTAATCTGTTATTAGCTTAATAGCAGATTAAAGCGAAAAAAGTATGGCCGGCTTATGATTAAAAGTCAGGCCATATTTTTATAGATAAAATATATTTTTAAGGTGTTTTAGTTAAATACAGAAAAAAGAAGAAAAATTCCTATAATATAAGGAGGGTTTGATGGAGTACCATATTATTCATAAAATGAATCATACGTTTTATGATTTATCAATTCCAAAAAAAATAATTCAACTGATAAAAAATCTGCAAACACAAGGTTTTATTCTTTCGGAATATGATACTGTCTTTGATGCAGAGGATTGTTTGGAAAAATTAAATACAACCTATCCCTTTGTCATATTTAGTGGATTTAAGGAAGAGGAAATAAGTAAACTTAAAAATCTACTTGTGAATGGTCACCATAATGTTAGATTAGAGCAGAAAACATTTGGGGAAAAGATAGAAGTATTTGGTAGTGCTTATTACTTTTTATCCAGTATAGATAGTGCAGTTTTAGAGTTACCTCAGGATATGAAAAATATCAACTTAAGTCCTTCCTACGGTATTCTTTCTTCTCTTGTGGTTAAACTATGTGGTATCAGAAAATCTAATCTAACGGTAGAGCTAGAGAAGCTTAAACGGGGAGATAAAGCTCTAAAAGTTGCAATAGACTGTTTGGAAATCAAAGAAATACCAAAAGTATGCGAGGGCTCGTTAAGAGAAGAACAGTTTGGTGAAGTATTAGATGCCACAATTTATTTTCATAAAAAGCTTAGCGATGAGAAAGAAAGCGAGCAGTGGAAAGATTTCTTACAGAACGAGTTAATAACGTGTTTTGGAACAAGCATTTACACCTTTTTTGAAGAAGAATCACTTGAAGCTCTATTAATCAAGAAGTTGAGTAAAAAAGGTTTAACCTTGACAGCGGCGGAATCATGCACAGGTGGATTATTTATTGCAAATATGATTAATGTTTCAGGTGCATCAAGCGTTATTGACCGGAGTTTTGTAACTTATGCAAATGAAGCGAAGGAACAGTGCCTTGGTGTTTCTAATGATACACTTGTGGCAAACGGTGCAGTAAGTAAAGAGACAGCTAGAGAGATGGCAAGAGGTGCTGCTAAGGTAGCAAATGCTTCAGTTGCTGTCGCAATTACAGGAATTGCTGGACCACTAGGTGGAACGCCTAAGAAACCTGTTGGCACAGTATATCTTTCCTGTTACTATAAAGAAAAGACCCATGTTATATTATTATCAGGAATAGGGTCGAGGGATGAAATAAGGAATCAAACAGTGCAGATGGCTAAGGTATTACTACTTAAAATTTTATTCGAAGACGAATTTTAGTTATCAAAACACAGGAAAGATGAAATAAATACAAAAAAATATGTGATTTTCTTTTCTTTTTGTGATTTTACCATAGAAATGACATAGTTAGCCGTTATTCTTTAAGGGAAGATAAGTATAATTACCGAATTCAATAAATTCAGAAAAGTAATTCCCTGCTATGAATAAGGAGACGTGTGATATGAAAAACAAGAAATTGGTTGGATTAGTCTCAGTGGTATTTCTTTGCATGGTTTTCAATTGGGGTTGCAGTGCTCCAAAGAATTTGGGGCAAAAGCAGGAACCTATACATACAACGGTTCCAACAGTTACCCAGATACCAGTTACGCCAGAGATACAGATTAATGAAAAAGAACTTTCTATATATTCCATCAGTGCAGATACCGCTGAGAAAATATCCGTAATAGCAATGATCCCTTCCGATACGGAGATAACACCGGAACTAATCGTAGACAAGGTAGTTGAGTCAATGGAAGATGAGTCATTCACGATTGGAATTGATTCGGTTACTACGAAGGATGATATAGTCATTGTTAGTTTTACAGGAGATCAGCCACCAGTAAAAAATGTAGGTAGTTCTGTTGAGGCTGAAATCTTAGATGCGATAGCACAAAGTTTATTAGATAATTTAACAGATACCTATCATAAGGTTGTATTTCGTGTGATGGATGGTCCGTATATGTCTGGACATTTTGAATTTGATATCAATCATGTATATATGGAAACGAAGTAGTAAGAAAGAGGAGACTAAGCAAGACATAACGAGTATCGTATGATTTCGGTTGTTTTGTTAGGTCTCTTTTTCATAAGAAAAAAACATTGTATTGCTACAAAAGAAAAGATAGATTACAATAAAGTAATCTGAAAGAAGATATTAGAGTGAAAAAACAAAGTTTTTTCACTCGGTGAATAGAAATTCACTATACTGAGATTGTGACTGCGACTCAAAGTTTGCAGGTTCTGGACAGGCATGGTTAGTGTGGAAGATAGAATCCTAGTTGTTGGCGGCGGTGCTGCTGGCATGATAGCAGCTATTATGGCGGCAAGAAAAAAGAAAAAAGTTGAGTTATATGAGAAGAATGAAAAGTTAGGAAAGAAGATTTATATTACTGGAAAAGGAAGATGTAATATAACCAATGCTTCTGACTTAGAGAATATATTTGCTAATATTGTTACGAATTCAAAATTTATGTTTAGTTCGTTATATTCCTTTACCAACGAAGATACGATAAAGTTCTTTGACGAGTTGGGATTAAAAACGAAGGTGGAGCGTGGAAATAGAGTATTTCCGGTATCTGATCATTCCTCTGATGTTATATCTACTCTTGAGAGGGAGATGAGAAATCTAGGAGTAAAAATTCACTTAAATACCGAAGTTACCTGCTTGCAAGAGAAGGATGGTAGAGTAACTGGTATTACTTTGGCAAATGGTAGTTTTGTAGAGGGTAGTGCTGTCATTGTAGCTACAGGAGGATTATCCTATCCATCGACAGGTTCAACAGGAGATGGATATCGCTTCGCGAAGGAATTTGGGCATGAAATTACTCCAAGATATCCCTCTCTTGTTTCAATACATTTGCAAGAAGAATATGTAAAAGAGTTGCAGGGATTATCACTTAAGAACATTGAAGTAACTGTAACTGCTGGGGAAGCAAACATTTCTGAGGCAGAGACTGAAAATCAAGATCAGGGGAAAAAAGGGAAGAAGAAAAAGAAGATTCCAGAAGGGAAAGAACTTTATCGCGCATTTGGAGAGATGCTATTTACCCATTTTGGTGTTAGTGGACCCGTAATATTAAGTGGTACAAGCATTTTACTTCCCTTTCTAAATGAATGTGAATTGATATTTCATCTGGATTTAAAACCTGCCTTGTCTTATGAGCAATTGGATGCAAGAATTCTAAGGGATTTTGAAGAATATAAAAACAAACAATTTAAAAATTCCTTAGAACATCTATTGCCACAAAAATTAATAGGCATTATAATAACACTTAGTGAAATAGCACCGGACAAACAGGTGAATGCCATAACCAAGGAAGAACGTACCAGATTGGTAGAATGTTTAAAGAACATGACCTTTCGTGTTGCTCGCTTTGGTGGATTCAATGAAGCCGTTGTTACAAAAGGCGGAATTAAAGTAAAAGAAATAGATCCTACTACGATGGAATCCAAGCTAATCAACGGTGTTTATTTTGTTGGCGAGGTCCTAGATTTGGATGCGTTAACTGGTGGCTATAATTTACAGATTGC
>NZ_DAMADT010000035.1:37824-50016 GCF_031997925.1 Lachnoclostridium sp.
GGAAGGTTAGTTGGACATAAGTAAAGGAACTTTAAGCATTGCTATTGATGGACCTGCTGGTGCTGGAAAAAGCACTATAGCTAGGCAAATTGCAAAGAAGCTAGGGTACATTTATATTGATACAGGCGCGATGTATCGTGCTATGGGACTATATTTCGTTCGTGAAAATATTTCTTTAGATGAGGAAGATGCTGTAATCAGAGCATGCGCACAAGTAGATATCTCTATTGTATTTGAGCAGGGAGAACAGCAGGTTTTATTAAATGGAGAAAATGTAAATGGATTGATCCGTTCTTTAGAGGCAGGAACTATGGCATCCGCTTGCTCAGTAAAAAAGCAAGTTCGTGAGAAATTAGTTGAATTACAGCAAAGACTTGCTGCTACAGAAAATGTAGTTATGGATGGTAGAGATATAGGAACTCATGTATTACCAAATGCGGATTTAAAAGTTTATTTAACTGCAAGTACGAAAGTACGTGCAAAACGTAGATATGAGGAATTAATTAGAAAGGGCGAGTCTGTTTCATTAGGAGAAATTGAAAAGAGTATCATGGATCGTGATTATCAGGATATGCATCGTGACATCTCACCACTTTGTCAAGCGAAGGATGCAATTTTAGTGGATAGTTCTACTATGGCAATTACTGAGGTGGTCGATCACATCCTTTTTCTATTTTCTCAGGTAGTGTGAAGAGAATTTCTAAGGCGCCAAAAGACACCGCCTAAGAAATTCTAAAACTTCACACTGGCTTACTGAGTTTTTAGCTAAGAGACAGACAAAGGTAGAAGTTTTGAAAATAACACTTGCAAAAACTGCAGGCTTTTGCTTTGGTGTAAAAAGAGCAGTAGATAAGGTATACGAAGAGATATCGAATGGGAAAAAAGTCTATACTTATGGACCAATTATTCATAATGATGAGGTTGTTAAGGATTTAGAAGATAAAGGAGTTAATGTCATTCATTCTTTGGATGAATTGAAAAAACTTGACAGGGGAACAATAGTGATAAGATCTCATGGTGTACCAAAGAGTGTACTAGATCAAATCAAGGAAATAGAGGATACAGATGGGAAAAGTTTTGAGATAGTAGATGCAACTTGCCCTTATGTACTGAAAATTCATCGAATTGTGAAAGAGCAGAGTGAACTCGGACGTCAGGTGATTGTGATAGGAGACAAAGAACATCCGGAAGTTTCTGGGATTATTGGTTGGTGCAAAAATTCTGCTATTGTAGTTGGGAATGCCGAGGAAGCCGAAAAAATTCAGTTATCTTCTGAACAAAAGGTATGTATTGTAGCCCAAACGACATTTAATTACAAGAATTTTCAAGAATTAGTTGAAATTATATCAAAAAAGGGTTATGATATACTTGTTTTAAATACGATATGCAACGCCACTGAAGAACGTCAGACAGAAGCAGCGATGCTATCACAGACTTCTGAAGCGATGATTGTAATCGGAGGAAAGCATAGTTCGAATACGAGAAAGCTTTATGAAATTTCTAAAAAGGAATGTGCAAATACTTACTATATACAGAAACTTATTGACCTGGATTTAAATCAACTTAAATCTTTTCGTAGCGTAGGTATTACTGCAGGGGCTTCCACCCCAAATAATATAATCAAGGAGGTTCATACTAGAATGTCAGAAATGAGTTTTGAACAATTATTGGAGGAGTCATTAGTAACAATACACAACGGAGAGGTAGTCGATGGTACAGTTATTCGTGTAAAAGAAGACGAAATTGTCTTAAATATAGGATACAAAGCAGATGGTATTCTTACAAGAAATGAGTATACTAATCAACCAAACGTTGACCTTAGAACCGTTGTAGATGAAGGCGACACAATGACCGTTAAAGTATTAAAAGTAAATGACGGTGAAGGTCAGGTTCTTCTTACTTACAAGAGACTTGCAGCAGAAAAAGGCAGCAAGAGATTAGAAGAAGCATTCAACAACAAAGAAGTATTAAAAGCAAAAGTAGCTGCTGTATTAGATGGTGGCTTAAGTGTAATCGTAGATGAAGCAAGAATCTTCATTCCAGCATCTTTAGCAAGTGACACTTATGAGAAAAATCTTGATAAATTCAAGGATCAGGAAATTGAATTCGTAATTAGCGAGTTCAATCCTAAGAGAAGAAGAATCATTGGTGATCGTAAGCAATTATTAGTTGCTAAGAAGCAGGAATTATCGAAAGCTTTATTTGCAAAGATTAAAGTTGGCGATGTAGTAGAAGGAACAGTAAAGAACGTTACAGATTTCGGTGCATTCATCGATTTAGGCGGCGCTGATGGTTTACTTCACATCTCCGAGATGTCTTGGGGACGTATTGAAAGTCCTAAGAAGGTATTTAAGGTTGGCGATACTGTAAAGGCATTCATCAAGGATATTCAGGGTGAAAAAATTGCTTTAAGTCTTAAGTTCCCAGAGCAGAATCCATGGGCAAATGCAAACGAGAAATACGCTGTTGGTAACGTAGTAACTGGTAAAGTTGCTCGTATGACAGAGTTTGGTGCATTTGTTGAATTAGAGCCAGGTGTTGATGCATTACTTCATGTATCTCAGATTAGCAAGGAACACATCGAAAAACCAGCAGATGCATTAAAGATTGGTCAGGAAGTTACAGCTAAGGTTGTAGATTTTAATAATGAAGATAAGAAAATCAGCTTAAGCATCAAGGCATTAGAAGCACCAGCTGCAGAAGAAGTAGCTGAAACAAATACAGAAGAGTAATAGGATGTGGATGAAAGAAATTAGCAACTTTGGAAACAAGTAAATTAATTTCTTTAAAAATAAATTTCTTTAGAATCTAATTTCTAAAGAAATTTGTTTTATCCGGAATTTGTGCTGACGTGCAAAATCCCTCCTATTTAAGTCGCAAAAAGTGACAGAATGAGAGGAAAAATGACGGATAGTTATGAAGTCTTTAAGAAAAGCGTTTTTGAATTAACCAAGATTGATTTGAATTCATACAAAGAGCGTCAGATGAAGAGACGGATTGACTCTTTAATAACAAAACATAAGTATACCACTTATGCAGAGTATGTCAGTGTGCTAAAGCAAAATAAGGTAATGTTTGATGAGTTTGTCACATACCTTACCATAAATGTATCGGAATTCTACCGCAATCCGGAACAGTGGCAATTGCTGGAGAAGGAAATTCTTCCTTCTCTTTTGCAAAAGTCTCCGAATATAAAAATATGGAGTGCAGCATGTTCCACCGGTGATGAGCCGTATTCCCTAGTTATGTTATTATCAAAGTTTATGCCATTATCAAAAATTAAGATAATAGCAACTGACATTGATAAGCAGGTACTAGATAAGGCAAGAATGGGTCTGTACAACATTAAAAGTCTAAAAGGGTTACCACAGGAGTATATTTCAAAGTATTTTACAGCTGTGAATGCCAGTACATATCAGATCGCTGATAGTGTAAAAGCGTGCGTTGAGTTTCGCCAACACAATCTGCTTAAGGATCCGTATCCAAGTGGAATGGATTTGATTGTTTGTAGAAATGTTTTAATCTATTTTACAGAAGAAGCAAAGGATGTAATTTATCAAAAATTCAACGAGGCATTAAAACCGAATGGGATCTTATTTGTTGGAAGTACAGAACAAATCATTCAACCACAGAACTTAGGGTATAGCACTCTAAAATCCTTCTTCTATACGAAAAGCTAAGTTAGAATAGCTCTTTGAATGTAAGCTTAAAATGCATTTAAATACATCAAAAAGTCATCAGCTGTTATTCGGTAATTCGTTACGGAATAACAGCTTTTATAATTTCCGAGGGACGAGAACTCACCCAAGGGGATTCGGCAAGGCGAAGTGTATTCGCCTAGAAAAATCTCCTTCGATTTAATGCAAGATTTAAGGATTATCAGGGTAGCGAAGTCACTTTGTTTATCTATATTTTGTATAAAAAATAGTGGTTGATTTTTTATATGCAATCGGTTATATTGATACATAGGTAATGATGAGGAAAGGAAAGAAAGAAATGCAAAGTACAGTTAGAGTTGCGGTAGATGCAATGGGCGGTGACAATGCTCCCTCAGAGATTGTCAAAGGCGCCGTAGAAGCTGTCAATGAATGTCCTGAAATCACAGTACACTTAGTGGGTCAATTGACCGCCGTACAAGAAGAACTAAAGAAGTATACGTACGATCAGAATCGTATTAAGGTAGTAGCAGCCAGTGAGGTGATAACTAACGAAGAAGCACCGGTAAATGCTATCCGTAGAAAAAAAGATTCTTCGATTGTTGTCGCACTTAATC
This sequence comes from Lachnoclostridium sp., assembly GCF_031997925.1. NCBI lineage: Bacteria > Bacillati > Bacillota > Clostridia > Lachnospirales > Lachnospiraceae > Lachnoclostridium > Lachnoclostridium sp. The sequence goes on from NZ_DAMADT010000035.1 coordinate 42,098, forward strand.
TTGTAAAGAATGGGGAAGCAGACGCGTTTGTTTCCGCTGGAAGTACAGGAGCGGTGCTTGTAGGTGCGCAGTTGATTGCCGGAAGGATTAAGGGTGTTGAACGCCCGCCATTGGCTCCTTTACTTCCAACCATGAATGGGGTTTCCCTATTAGTGGATTGTGGCGCAAATGTGGATGCTAGAGCATCTCATTTGGTTCAATTCGCGAAGATGGGTTCCATCTATATGGAACACGTGGTTGGAATTAAGAATCCAAGGGTTGCAATTGTTAATATCGGCGCAGAGGAAGAAAAGGGTAATCTTTTAGTAAAAGAAACCTTCCCGCTTTTAAAGAACTGCGATGAAATTAATTTTATCGGAAGTATTGAAGCGCGAGAAATTCCAAATGGCGCAGCAGATGTTATCGTGTGTGAAGCCTTTGTGGGTAATGTTATATTAAAGCTATACGAAGGTTTGGCGAGTGCGTTGATGAAAAAAATCAAAGCCGGACTTACAAGCACAACGATTAGTACAATCGGTGCAGCGTTAGTTAAGCCAGCACTAAAAAAAACCTTAAAGGATTTTGACATGTCAAGTTACGGTGGAGCACCGTTACTTGGTCTCAATGGTCTTGTGGTGAAGAGCCACGGTAGTTCGAATGCATTAGAAATCAAAAATTCTATCATTCAGTGTATATCATTTAAAGAGAATGATATCAATACTAAAATTAAAGAGTTTATTCAAAAAGAAAATTAGAAATCACGAGTAAGAAAGGTGAACGTTATGGAATTTGAAAAGTTACAGAAAATTATCGGTGAAGTATTAAACATTGAAACAGAGGAAATCACAATGGAGACAACATTCATTGATGACTTAGGAGCAGATTCTTTGGATATCTACCAGATTATCATGGGAATCGAAGAAGAGTTTGATATCGAGATTCCAAACGAAGAGGCAGAGAATATTGTAACAGTTGCGGATGCAGTGGAACAAATCAAGAATGCATTGGAATAATATGATCGGGTGTTGCCTTAGCGGTGCAAATGGCAACACCCTTTTTTAATCTAAAACTTTTCTACTAAAAAAGTTTGTTACGGTGTAAACTAAGGTACAAAATGAAGTTTAGTATGATACATTAGAATGAGGTAGGTGAAATATGGCTGAATTAACAATAAAAAAGCTGTTAGCTGAATTTGAGCAAAAGATTGGTTATACGTTTGAGCAACCTGGTCTATTAAGACAAGCGTTAACACATAGCTCTTTTGCAAATGAGAAGAGGCTCAGTAAGTTAGCGAATAACGAACGTCTGGAGTTTTTAGGGGATGCTGTGTTAGAATTAACAACAAGTGAATGGTTATTTGCAAAACATTCTAAGATGCCAGAAGGTGATCTCACGAAATTACGTGCGAGCATGGTATGTGAACAAACACTTGCTTTGTGTGCAAGAGAACTAAAGCTTGGTCATTATGTATTTCTTGGAAAAGGGGAAGACGCTACAGGTGGAAGAGATAGGGATTCTATTCTTTCTGATGCCTTAGAAGCAATTATTGGTGCTATCTATTTGGATGGTGGTTTTGCTAATGCAAAAGAGTTTATTAGTAATTATATATTAGCTGATATCGAACATAAGAAACTCTTTTATGATAGCAAGACTATCTTACAAGAAATTGTTCAAAGTGAATATAAGAAACATCTAAGTTATAATTTACTTGAGGAGACCGGACCGGATCACAATAAGAAATTTACGGTAGTTGCCAAGATGGATGAAGAAAATTTAGAAATCGGAACCGGACGTACGAAGAAAGCCGCAGAACAAGAAGCGGCATATCGCTCTATTCTACAATTGCGAAATTTACAATAGGAAAGTGATAGATATATCTTTCACTTTGGCAAGTTTGTATCTACGTTGCACCCACAAACTTGATCATACTCCTTGTCTTTCATACAAAAGACAAGGTATATCGCAGAAATGAGGGAAACAATGTATTTAAAAAGTATTGAGGTTCATGGATTTAAATCGTTTGCAAATAAAATAACATTTCATTTTAACAATGGAATTACTGGTATTGTAGGACCAAATGGTAGTGGTAAAAGTAATGTTGCAGATGCGGTTCGCTGGGTTTTGGGAGAGCAAAGTGCAAAATCGCTCCGTGGTGCCAATATGCAGGATGTTATTTTTTCTGGTACTCAGATGAGAAAATCGCTAGGTTTTGCTTATGTAGCGATTACTCTAGATAACTCTGATCATAAACTACCGATTGAATACGAAGAGGTAACTGTATCGAGACGTGTCTATCGTTCTGGAGAAAGTGAGTACATGATTAATGGTACGAGCTGTAGATTACGTGATGTACAAGAACTATTTATGGATACTGGTATTGGTAAAGAGGGATATTCTATCATTGGTCAGGGTCAAATCGATAAGATTTTAAGTGGTAAACCTGAAGAGAGAAGAGAGCTTTTTGATGAGGCTGCCGGTATAGTGAAGTTTAAAAAAAGAAAGGCGTTAGCGGAACGAGATCTTGAAGCGGAACGATTAAATTTATCTCGTGTTACCGATATTATTTCGGAAATCGAAAGACAGATTGGACCACTTTCGAAGCAATCCGAAGTCGCAAAAGAATACTTACGCCTAAAAGAACAGCTGAAAAAATTAGAAGTAAATCAGTTTTTAATTGAATATGAGAAAAACAATCAGTTAAAGATTGAGGTTGATAATAAATCGCAAATTGTAACAGAGGATTTTAGCCAAACCCAAACTAAATTTGAGAACATTAAGACAGAGTATGAAAAGCTGGAAGAAGATTTAGAACAGTTAGGGGAAGAACTGGAGGTTGCAAAATCCTGTAAAAGTGAGTTACAACTTAGCATTGAAAAGACCGACGGAGAGATTAAGGTTTTAAGAGAACAGGTTGCTTCCATAACACAAAATGAAAACTCATTTCAATCCCGAATTGATTCTATCCGAGTAAATTCAGGGAATAAGCTTACTGAATTAGAAGGTTATCGAAAAGAAAAACAGGATATCGATGAAAAATTACGTGGATTAGAGGAAAAGAAATCGCGTAGTAGTGAAGCTATCTTGTTGATTGAAGATCGTATACAAGAGTTTACGAAGGAAATTGAATCCTGTAACAATGAGATTTTCCGAATCTTAAATGAAAATTCGAACATAAAGACAAACCTTCAACGTTATGAAACTATAAATGAGCAAAACTCAATTAAAAAAGCAGAGATTAATCAAAAGATTCTAAAGATAAAAAGCGAAGAGTCTTCTCTAAGCATCCGAATAGAGGAATTAAAATCAAATGCTGCTCATATTATGGAACAGATAGACAGTGTTACTTCGGAAAATCAAAATTTAGTTAAACAAATCGAAGAACTTCAAAAGAAAATCGACCAAGGGGTTGCGGTTTCGAATCAAAAGAATCAATCGTATTTATCCCTGAATGCGAAACTAGATTCCCTTAAGAATTTAACAGAACGATATGATGGATATGGTAATAGTATTCGTCGGATTATGGAACAAAAAGACCAAGTACCTGGTATCATTGGTGTCGTTGCTGATATTATTAAGGTGGACAAGAATTACGAAACTGCAATTGAGACAGCACTTGGCGGTAATATCCAAAACATCGTAACAGATAATGAGGATACGGCAAAAAGGTTGATTGATTTCTTAAAACAGGGAAAGCATGGACGAGCTACCTTTTTACCATTAACCAGTATTCAAGGAAATAGTTCATCGAATGAACAGGTGTTAAAAGAACAGGGAGTAATTGGTCTTGCAAATACATTGGTTAATGCAGAGAGTAGATTTGATGATTTATTAAAGTATTTGCTTGGAAGAACTTATGTTGTAGACCACATAGACCATGCGATAGCGTTATCAAAAAAATATAAATATAGTCTACGTATGGTAACTCTAGAAGGAGAGCAATTAAATCCAGGAGGATCACTCTCCGGTGGTGCATATAAAAACTCCAGTAATTTATTATCCCGTCGAAGGGAAATAGAGGAGTTAGAGGAAAATGTACTTACTCTTAGTAATGAAGTTGCGAAATTGAATGAAGATATTACTTCCTACAAAGAGCAACGTCTTTCTATGAGAGAGACAGTTGAGGCTAACCAAAAGAGGTTATCTGAATTGTCAGTGGAAGCAAATACAGCGAAAATTAGATTTGGTCAAGAACAGGAAAAGATGGATGGAATGCGCCATACTTACCTGGAGTTTATGAGTGAACTAAAGTTAATGGAAGAACAAAATCAGGAACTTAAAGTTAACATGGATAACCTTAAGGATTCCTTGATTGATAACGAAAGAATTAGCAAAGAAAAAGAGCAACGAATCGAAGAGTGCAATCAAAACCTTGTGAATGAGAGAGTGACAAAGCAAAGCTCTATGGATGAAGCTTCTTCTATTTTAGTAGAATCCTCAAACCTTGAACAAAGCATACAATATGTGTTGGAAAATATGCGTCGTGTACGTCGTGATATAGAGACACTAGAAGTAGAGGAACAAGAGTTACGAAGAGAAGCAGAACACTCTACGGAACAAAAAAATCAGCGTGAAGAACAAATTACGATTAATTTAAGCAAAAAACAAGAGGATTTGGAACGACTTCACATACTGGAAGAAAAGATTACATTGGCAAGTGGGCAAAAGGATCTCATGAGCCAAAATCATAAGGAATTTTTAAAGATTAGAGAAGAACTTCAGAATCGTCTTTCGCTTCTTGATAAAGAAACGTTTCGACTTCAAAGTCAAAAGGAAAAATTATCTGAGGTTTTGGATGCTCAAATAAGTTATATGTGGGAAGAATATGAATTGACGGTTAGCACAGCCACAGAGTATCAAGAGGAAGAATTAGGCAATCCTGTGTCAAATAAAAAAGGAATTACAGAGCTTAAAAATAGTATTAAGACCTTAGGTGATGTTAACGTCAATGCCATTGAAGATTATAAGAATCTTTCTGAGCGTTATGAGTTTTTAACGACTCAAAAAGCTGATTTAATATCTGCAGAAGAAAGTCTTTTGGGTATTATCAATGAGCTTGATGAAGAAATGAGAAGACAGTTTGAAGAAAAGTTTGCCGATATTAAAGAACAATTTGACATTGTATTTAAGGAACTTTTTGGTGGTGGTAAAGGTACACTGGAACTTACGGAGGATGAGGATATTTTAGAAGCTGGAATTCGAATCATTGCACAACCTCCAGGAAAGAAGTTACAGAATATGATGCAGCTATCTGGTGGAGAAAAGGCACTCACCGCGATTTCTCTTTTATTTGCAATTCAGAACCTAAAACCGTCCCCATTTTGTCTGCTCGATGAGATTGAGGCAGCACTTGATGATTCCAATGTTAAACGATATGCTAACTATCTTCATAAACTTACGAAAGATACGCAGTTTATCATCATTACACATCGTAGAGGAACTATGGCAGCGGCTGATGTATTATATGGTATCACCATGCAAGAAAAAGGTGTTTCAACATTAGTAAGTGTGAGTCTTATTGAAGATAATTTAGACAGTTAGCATGCCACTTTGTTGTTGACAGAATTATAAAAAAGAAATATGATAAAGTAATTGTTGTTAAATACTTTTAAGTAGATAAATTTACATCAAGAAATGTTGATTAGAGGTGAATGTTTTGGGAGAAAAGAAAGGTTTTTTCAGCCGTTTGGCTTCTGGTTTGGCAAAGACCAGAGATAATGTAATTTCTAGTATTGAGTCAATTTTCACTGGTTCATCAAATATTGATGATGACTTCTATGAAGAGCTGGAAGAAACATTAATTATGGCAGATCTAGGGATTAATGCGACAACTGCTATTATTGAAAATCTTAAAAATAAGGTAAAAGAAAATAAAATAAAAGAACCAAGCGAATGTCGTGATCTATTAATGGCAAGTATGAGAGAACAGATGAGCTTACCAGAGAATTCTTACGAATTTGAAAATCGCAAATCTGTTGTACTGTTAATTGGTGTTAATGGTGTTGGTAAAACTACCAGTGTTGGAAAATTAGCAGGTCAATTAAAGGATGCTGGAAAAAAGGTTATGGTTGCAGCAGCAGATACATTCCGTGCAGCAGCAATAGAGCAATTAACGGAATGGGCTAACAGGGCTCATGTTGATATCATAGCGCAAAAAGAAGGATCCGATCCAGCCGCAGTAATCTATGATGCTGTGACTGCAGCAAAGTCTCGTAATGTAGATATTCTAATCTGTGATACAGCAGGTCGTTTACACAACAAGAAGAACTTAATGGAAGAACTTCGCAAGATTGATCGTGTAATTGAACGAGAATATCCAGGCGCTTTTCGTGAGACTCTTGTGGTTTTAGATGGAACAACAGGCCAGAATGCATTGGCTCAGGCAAAGCAATTCAATGAAGTTGCAGACATTACTGGTATTGTTCTTACCAAGTTAGATGGTACTGCTAAAGGTGGTATTGCAATTGCAATTCAATCTGAATTAAAGATACCGGTAAAATATATCGGTGTAGGTGAGCAGATTGATGATTTACAGAAGTTTAGTCCGGATGACTTCGTAAAAGCTTTATTCGCGGTAGATGATAAATAAGTTTATGAGTTAGAACAAGACGACAACCTGAGAGGGTTGTCGTTTCATCTAGGTATCCGTATTATCAGAACTAGGAACATGTTCTGACAATCGATTTAAGGTGCAAAGAACGCACCTTTTATCAGAACTAAGAACATGTTCTGATAATATAGATTATTTTTAACCGAGAAGGAGGACATGACAATGATGACATTGGAAAAATTCGAAGAAGCCAGTGATGCGGTCATAAAAGTAACCAACCGTACAAAGCTTGTGTACAGTGATTATTTTTCAGAAATGACTGGGAACAAAGTGTATTTAAAGCCAGAAAACATGCAGTTTACCGGTGCTTATAAGGTAAGAGGTGCATATTACAAGATTAGTACGTTATCCGATGAAGAAAGAAAAAAAGGCTTAATTACTGCATCCGCTGGAAATCATGCGCAAGGTGTTGCATATGCAGCAAAGATTTATGGTGCAAGAGCAGTCATTGTAATGCCTACTACGACTCCGTTAATCAAAGTGAATCGTACCAAAAGTTACGGTGCAGAAGTGATTCTATATGGCAATGTATATGATGAAGCATGTCAGCATGCACTTGAATTGGCTAAGGAACATGGATTTACATTTATTCATCCCTTCAATGATGAAGTAGTTGCAACCGGACAAGGTAGCATTGCAATGGAAATTATCAAGGAACTTCCAACTGTAGATATTATTTTGTGTCCGGTTGGCGGTGGTGGTTTACTTGCTGGGGTATCTACTCTAGTAAAACTATTAAATCCAAATATTAAAGTGATTGGTGTAGAGCCAAGTGGTGCAAATTGTATGCAGCAATCTTTAAAGGCTTCTCATGTTGTTACCATGCCTTTGGTGGATACAATTGCTGATGGTACGGCTGTAAAGACACCTGGTGATGTAATTTTTCCATACATACAAAAAAATGTGGATGACATTATTACGGTCGAAGATAAGGAGTTAATTGTAAGTTTTCTTGATATGGTTGAGAATCATAAGATGATTGTTGAAAATTCTGGTTTACTTACTGTAGCTGCCTTAAAGCAATTAGATGTAACAGGGAAAAAGGTGGTTTCTATCCTTAGTGGTGGGAATATGGACGTGATTACCATGTCCTCCATTGTGCAGCATGGATTAATTGAGCGAGGAAGAATATTTACCGTGTCGGTACTATTACCGGATAAGCCTGGCGAATTGGTAAATGTTGCTTCAGTGATTGCGAAGGAACAGGGAAATGTAATTCGATTAGAGCATAACCAATTTGTAAGTATTAATCGTAATACAGCTGTGGAATTAGTAATTACGTTAGAAGCTTTTGGACATGAACATAAGAATGCCATTGTGAAAGCTTTAGAGA
>NZ_DAMADT010000036.1:0-24842 GCF_031997925.1 Lachnoclostridium sp.
TTAAGTACGTTTCTCATTTCTCACCTTCTTACTTCCGTAAATCTCGATTTAACTATTCTGCTCTGTTAATGCTCGCATGTTCGCTAAAACCTTCTGGATAACGTTTCATGAGCTTATTAATATTAATGTCAGCAATAAATTGCATACTAACACCAAGTGCATCTGCCATCATTGCTACATACCACATAACATCACCAAGTTCTTTTAACATCTCCATTTCGTCAAGCTCGTGCCCATGGTATACTGCCTTTTTAATCAAATCGTTAATTTCTCCGACCTCTCCTGACAATCCAAGACAAGCGTTAAATACTTGTCCAATATCTTTAGTAATTCTTTGATCAACTATTTCTGATTTCAATCTTTCACCGCACTTACCATCATTCGTTCGCATTGCTAATTGCTGATATAATTTAAAATCCATCAGTAATTAACCTCCTGTCTCATTCTAAATAACTTAACAATCGGCAAGTTGTCCCACTCTGCAGTAAACCATTTTATAAACTCAGGAGAATAACTGTTAACCTTTGTCTCTGTCTTATCATCATACTTAGACATATCTCCGTTTGCTGTTTCTTCTATCGTTACTCCGTGATATGTGACTATATATGTACCTGATTTAACATGCTGTGCCTGCACATATTTTCCGACCTTATTACGTGGGATCCCAGTTAGTACAGATACCTCGGTAAAACTTAGATTCTCATTTACTTCTCCCGTTCTCATATTGTGAACATCGTATTTGTGTGCCATCTATCTACCTCCTTGCTTGTAACAACCGCTGTTCCATTCTCAAATAATCATCTTCACTATAGTCACGCTGTGGAAACTGGTTGAACTTATTTGCCTTAACGGCCTGTTGCTGCGGCTTATTTTGCTTGTTATTCATCTGCGAACGTAATGTTTCATACTTCTCTCTAAATTTGCTTGTGCTACGTATGTTCGGTTTCCAGAAAGCATTTGTTCTCGCATACACTAACGTGTTATAAATGTCTTCCTGTGATCGTTTATCTAATCGAGCCATCTTTTCAATATTGTCGCACCACTTATCTATCTGCTCGTCATTTTTAGGAACCTTTGCATCAGGCATTTCATCGACAATGGATTTGATAAGATAGTGAACACATTTTATCTCGAAAGAATCATCCGAATATCGTTTTTTGTATTCGGTATGTTTCTCTTTATTAATACTTCTTACATTCTTTACATTCTTGTTTGTGTTCACTTGTTGTTCATCCGTTGTTCGCTCGTTGTTCACTTGTTGTTCAATCTGTTGTTCGCATTTTTGGTAATCACCCCAATTAAGTATTGTAATTAGGCGGTTTTCATTGCTTGTTTGTTGTTCAATTTGGTGTTCGATTTCTAACTTTTTTATAACTCGTTGCACCTTGCTTTCGTTGATGTTAAATTGCTTAGCAATCGACTTTCTACCGGTAATTAACTGCCCAGGTAATAGTGTTATTCGCTCACCTTTGAACACTGCATCACACTCTTTATGCGTTGCATTTAGCAGTAAATAAATCCATATGGACAAGTACTCACTATCCTTACAAACAACAGGATTTTCTAGTATTTTTCTATGTAGTTTTATGTAACCATCCAACTACATCACCTCACTATTTAGTTTCCAATGTGGACAATTAAACTGAAATGGCTTATGACCATTTTTTTGTAAATCGGTGCCTATGATAACCCCGTCATAATTGCAATAGTTATAACGTTCATCATAATCTGCGTTACCATAGTTTTGATCTCCATGAGGTGGCACATAAACCGTATTATAAGCGGTGACAAAGTTATCACATGATACGCAAGCCTTATTGTCTGGATTCTTAAAACACTTATTCTCATGTCTAAATGCAGAAGATTTATACAAATACGCTTTTTTACAACACTTAGGTTTATAAGCCTTAATTTCTTCCATTTACCCACTCCCTATATAATTCAATCCAAAATTCCATAGGCATAGTAACAAGCCATTCATGGTTATTCTTGCGGTGAAATACAGCTGGTAGATCATAACCAAATGGTAACTCAGTACATCCACATTCTCTTTTTGCTTGCTCAATCGCATCATATATATTGAGTTTTTCTACTCTTTTACATTCAACATGGATACCATCTAAACCGGTTAAATCCGGTTGTCCTTCCTCATGCCTTCCGTTGTACTGAACCGAACGGCGAACGTCATCGAATCCGTATTCTTTCAACTTATTAGCAAGTTCTCTTTCTCCAACCTTGCCTTTATTTTTACTTGCCTTTCCTATTTTTTTTCTATCAACTACCATCGGAATACCTCCGTAAATTTACTTATTAGGGGAGTGGCTAACTCCCCATGTACCGAATAAGGAGTAATTTGTGATATGTATATACGCCTATATTCAATATGTCTGTCTAGTTGTAATAGACAGGTTGGTCAATAGTTACTTTATAGTTACGACTTTCCAATATTATGGTTAATCGCTTCTACCTCAATACTTTTACATGAATCAATTCTACAATTACATACATTGCTGTTTTCATTCGAACAATGATGGTTACATGTATCTCTTGCATAGCAATCCTTACAACAAAGTGGCATGTCTATATATCTGCAATTAGACGTACATTTAAGGCTATTCATCACTATTCCTCCTTAAAAACGATACCGTATACCTTGTAGGATTCTTCGAACTTTATCATGCCTTTTTGGTGCGCTAAAGTGTGATGTAAACGACATAGACATATCTTTCTATGATTACTATCATCAACCTTTGTTCTATCGTTTCCCATGCCTATCGTATCTACATGGTGTACTTCTCCTTGCTTTCCGCAGACAGCACATTTTTTATACTTAAGGCAATACCAAAGATACTTTCCGATATCATCCGTTCTATTAACTCCGAAGTCCTGTAACTGCACACCATTTACTAGAGCAAACTCTAATATGGTATTTATAAACTCTCTCGCAGTATCCATGCTACAATCCCTAAAAGAGAAGTAATCACATCCTGTATTAGCTATATGTAGATATTTCATCCACTCTTTGCATTCCTCTGGAAGATAACCTAGATATTGTGATATGTCTGCTATGGTGGCATATATCTTCTTTCTCTGTTCAGACGATATATGCCTACCATCTTCTAACCAAACACCGCATTTTCTCATTTGCTTACTCTGAATTGATTCTTTAAGGTCAACATTTGGTATCAATATTTTTAGTTCCGTACCATCATCAGTGATACGATAACCTTTTAACTTTGCTACCTCATACATAGATCATCACGCCTTATCAGCTGTCTTTTTTAATGCTCCAAATATCCTTGGAAATAACTCTTCTGTAATAGCATCTAAACTTTCTTCGATATTGTATCTTTCTGCTATTGCACCGAATGGAGTACCAGTTCGTTCAAGCTCTTTTTCAATAATTTTTTTCTTTGCTGGGCTAATCGGTTGTGACTTTACCTCTTCCACTTTTTTCTCATGTTCTTTCTCAGTATCATCGTTCTTATGATTTTCATCTTCGATATCAGTTTCGGATATTTCAAATGCAGTCATGTACAAATATCTTCTCATATACGTGCTTAATGCTCCGACTTGCTGTATACCGCTTGCTCCTTTTACCCCAGCTTCTGCAATAGGTAATGAAAAGTCTATTCTATCTTCAAAATCATCAAGGTTAATAAGAGTTAATATCGCTCTCTCTCCTGCCAATTCGTTTATTGCTGTTACTGAATGGTCTAACATAATTTTTTGTAACTCAGGAAGAAAGTCTGATAATTGAAAATACTTATATTTGCTATATGTATTTTCCCCAGTCATTTCGATATTGCTATTAATTAATGCAACTCTCATTTGCTGTAATTTAACAAGCATCTTAGCAGGTTGTTTCTTCTCTGCCGGTTGTTTCTGCTCTGTAGCTTTCTTAATTTCTGCCATACTACATTACCTCACTTTCAAATGCAACGCCCATTCTTATGAGTTCTTCTTCAATTTCACTGTGTGTAAGTTCTGTCTCTTCAATGAAATAAATCTTTTTTACAAGCTTTGGTTCCTGAATAAAAGGCAATTCCTCAATCACTGGTGAGAATGGCTCTTCATCAGTAAAAGGTTCTTCATCAATAAATTGCTCTGCTTCATGTTTGGCAGCTTCTTCAGCTATTTTAATCAACTCTTGTTCAGCTTCAATTTCCATCTGCTTTTCATATTCGGCTTTCTTTCTAGCTTCCTCTTCTGCTTTGATTCTAGCTTCTTCCTCGCGCTGTTTACGCTTCTCTTCGTCTCTCTTGCGCTTCTCTTCTCTCTCTAAGATTTCTCTCTTCTGAGCTTCATAGCCCTTGATAATCATCATTGCCTTGGATACATCAAGGCTATCTTTTAAAGATTCCAGACCTTTATCTACAAATTCCGATTCTGTTGCTTTTATAGCTGCAACTGCCATAGATACTTGATCTACTAATGCTGTTATGTCTTTCTCTATTGATTTCTTTGATGTTGCGCTATTTTCCCACTGTGGTTTATAGTACTTTGATAAAGTAAGATAGTCCGTATATTCTTTGGTAAGTTCTGCATAAAGCTTTGAGATTTCCTCTTTTTTCTCCTGTTTTTTCTGCAATTCGTATTCTTTTACCTGTTTGTCCATGTACTGGATTGGCCCTTCTAATAACGCAATTACTTCTTTACATCTGTCCTCAAATTCATCTAATGGACGTATATACTCTTTTTTTACCTGTTTACGTGCAGTATCTATGTCTTTCTGAAACTTTCTTAACTCAGCAATATCTTCCTTGGCTGACTTTGTAGTATCATCCGTAACAACAATTCCTTTGTATAGATTTACTTTGCTCTCTGCTAATTCTTTAACTGCATCAAGATTATAACTGATATTTCCTGCCACCTGGCTAACTTCAAATTTTAACTGATCCATATTTACAAATCCTTCCTGGTATGTTAATATACCCATAGATTGTTTTTGTTTCTGCACCTTAGCGATTCGCACTCGCTTGGGTGCTTTTTACTTTTCTGATTAACTTTGCCCTACATTTGGGGCATGTATAGTTTTCTTCTGTATACGTTGCGGATTCCGACACATTCCAAGGCTCTCCGCAGTACTTACACCAAAAATATAATGCTCCTATTCTATTCTCCTCCTCTCGTATCTCCTGTAAATATACTCCAATGCTAATAAACAAATACAAAAACCAACACTTCCAAATATCGCAAGAATAACACATGAAGTCCAAGTATCACGGTTAGGTGATGCTATAACACATACTGCAGATGCTATCATTGCTAATAAAAGTAAAACTTCTATTGCACCGCCTAAAATCTTATGTAGCAAGTCACTCTTCCAGCTTACAAACGTATTAGTCTCTTGACATTGATAGCATTTTGATACATTAGGTCTTATATCTCTGTACTTACAATTAAGGCATGTCCTCATAATTCACCTTCTTTCTTGTAGATTTTTGTAATTTCATGGTATAATCTTATTATCAAATTAAATATAAGTTAAATAGGAGTTAAGATTATATGAAAGAATTAATAAAAAGTTCTGATTTTCTTGGATTCATAGCAGCACTAATTTCACTGTTAGTAACAATATATATTTTTAAAATTACACCAAAATATCAATTAGTACGTGAACGTTATGATAAGTTAATTTATCCTGTATTCCATAAAATTGAACCATTTCTATTTAAGAGCATCCCTAAAAAAGAATTAGAAGCAGTTATTACTGTTATTGAAGAAAACATGAATTTAGCAGGTGGTAGGCTGGGAGAGATAATTTACTACTTGAAGCTAAATTCTAAGCAAGAAAACTTTAATTCTTTATGCAGATATATAAACAATGAATATGATAAGGCTTGTTCAAGATTAGGTTTAAAACAGAGAAGTATAACTTATCGCCTAAACAGAAACCAATATCAAACCAAGTTAATGTTATTTATATATGTTTTAGGCCATACTCTTTTGTTGTTAATTGTTTTGTTAACATCTATTTTCCTATTAGGGTTATTACTCACAGTATTAGAAAAACTAGGATTTCAATCACCTGCCGTATAACAATGTAAAGTGATATAAAAAATAGTACTACATCAAAATAGTTATCTAGCCCTTTAATAAGGCCTTTTACTATTATTAGTAGGGCTACTAATGTTATTAAGAAATTCATTTACTTCTCCATCCATATGTTATAATTTGTTATTATGCTTTACTCTATGAATAACAATAAATAATTGATACTAATTGAGAATTTTTATTAAGCAATCGCCACTTGTGAATTGCAGTCATCTATCAGCATTTTTGTGTTTGTACAAGGTTGCCACTTCTTGATATACTCGCACGCTTCATCGAATTTCATCTTCGGAATATTGTTTCGGCTATTAACATCGAAGCGATCTTGGATATCCTTGTTACACTCCTTAAATACTTTCTTTCCAACTTTTTTATAAGCTACTTTATCTTTTCCACCAAGCATAGTTACAACCGTACTATTAACAAGCCTTTCAAGTACTCTCTGCTGACCATAATCAATTGTCATAGTGTTTTCGAGCTTGTCCACTCGCTCGGATACTTCGTCAATCATTTCTAGCTGGGCACGCATTATTTCACGCTCTGAAAGTTTCTTCGGTTGTGAAATGGTTTCTTCCATGTCATGGAATCGATTAATATACTTTGCAGTAAATTCCGTTCCTTTGATTCCTGTTAATTTGTTTCCGATAAATTCGCAACCTTTCTTAGTTACTTCATAACAAGGTCTCGTTTGATTATTTGCATCCTTGTACGTGCTTTCTGAAAAGAATTCGCCCAAGGGAATATTCACTTTGGCTAATTGTTCCGAATATCTCCTAATATCTTTCAGCAACTCGCTATGTTGTTTTGATATCATCTCCGCTACTTCTACGGAAGTAATTGTTTTCTGTTCTAATTGATTCATAGTGCTCCTTTCATGGTTGCTCAATCATTTTAGGATTGAATGGGTCCGTTACGTCCCAACCTTCATAATCTTTTAGAAATTTCTCAAATGAAGATCTTCTAACTTTTCTACTTCCTAGATGCAAATATGGTAGTAAACCAGATTTAAGTAAGTTTCCTACATAGTTTTTGTTGCATTTAAGTAATTTTGCAATTTCTGGTGTCGTTAATAGTTCGTCCATTTAATCTCCTCTCTGTTCCATATTTGGAACATTGTTCACAAAAAAAATAGTTTCATAACTTTGCGAACTAAGATTTTTCTCCTTAAGCTTATCATTAATCAATTTTACAATCTGCTGTGATTCTGGAAGCGATAATTTAACTGTTCCATTCTCTTTTTTAGAATAAGCTGATGGTGTACATCCGATTGTTTCTGCCATCTCTTTTTGCTTAATACCAAGCATGTCTCTTAAATATCTTAGATATAAATACCTTGTAATATAACATCACCCTCTCTTTTTATTTTTATGTTCCATATTTGCAACTTAAGAATAACATGAATTTAAATTCTTGTCAATATAATTGTTGCATATTTGGAATTTATTTAGTATACTATCTATTAGATACTAAAAAATATTATTAGATAAGAGGGGATAAATTAAAATGAATGGAATAGGTGAGAGATTAAATATTTTAAGAAAGGAGAGAGAGTTGTCATTGGATGAAATAAGCGATGCTTTAAAAATTGCTAAGTCTTCGTTATCAAGATATGAAAATAATCAATCCGTTCCATCAATTGAAGCAGTAAAAGATATAGCTAAATATTTTAATGTATCTATTGATTACTTAACAGGAGGTACTGATATAAGAGAAGTTAATAAGTCTACTAATGTTGATAATGAAATAACTAAATTAATTGATGAGTGCAAGAACAATAATATTCCTATGGAAAAACTTAAAATGCTGATTGAATTATTAAAGGAGAATAAATAATGAAGGGAAATGTATATAAGCGTGGGCGCATTTGGTACTATCGTTTTGATATAGGTACTGGAAATACACGTAAACAATATACAAGGGCTGGTACTGAAGATAAAGCAGAAACAGAAAAATTAATGCGACAAGCAATGAGCGAATTTGACACTGAAGGAAAAATATTCATTCCTAGTGAAATTACATTATCTGACTTTCTTGATATTTGGTTTGATGAATGTTGTTTAACGCAACTGAGACATGGCACTCGGTGTGATTACAAAAATGCAATAAACAATCATGTTAAAAAACATTATATAGGAGATATGAAAGTAAAAGATATATCCCCTGAGCATTTGCAAAAATACATCGATGAAAAATCTAAAATACTTTCTAAAAGTACAATGAAAGCACATTTTGTTGTTCTTAATAAATCATTTAAGTATGCTGTATATCCAAAGAAATACATTAAAGAAAATCCTATGCTTTATGTTGAAAAACGAACGATAAATACGTCATTAGATTCGTTTATTGATATAAATGATGAAATGCAAATTATAACTTATGAAGAATATAGGAATATAGAAAAAATATTATATGGTACCCCGTATTTACTCCCTACGCAAATAGCATATCATACAGGAATGCGAGAAGGTGAAATAGCTGCACTTACATGGGATGATATTGATCTAACCGCAAATATAATTACTGTTAATAAATCAATGTTCTATAATACTGACTTGGGATTTAAGCAATGGGAATTAGGAAAAACAAAAAGCGGTAAAACTAGATATATTTCTATCGGAGATACTTTAGCAGGCATACTAAAGAATGCGAAGAAAACCAGAAGAGAGATGCGGCTGAAATATGGAGAGCATTACTGTTATACTTTCCTAGAAAAATATACCGTAAATAAACTGATACATGTAAGACCTGTCATAGCTACGAACGAAGAAATAGAATGCGATAAATCAAGATATCAAAGTTTAAAACCGACTATTTTTGTATGTGGAAAAGAAAATGGTGAGCTTGTTACTAATCAAACTATTAAGTCTGGTTCAAAATTCATAAAAAATACTATTCCTGAAATGAAAGAAAAATTTAAGTTTCACAGGTTGCGACACTCTCATGCAACAGCCTTGATCGAGAATGGGGCCAACATGAAAGATGTCCAGGAGCGACTAGGACACGCCAATATCTCAATCACTCTGGACATTTATTCACATGTAACTCCTAAGATGCGACAACAAACCGTTGACATCTTCGAGCAAATGCTTTCTGATATTTGATTGTGTACAATACGTGTACAAATAAGAAAATCAAGGAGTTCTACTTTGCTAGAACCCTTGATTTTTCTTTAGTTGACAGGGGCAGTAGGATTTGAACCCACGACCTGCGGTTTTGGAGACCGTTATTCTACCAGCTGAACTATACCCCTATATTTGATTTTTATGTGTCACTCACTGTGCTATATCATGATACAATGAATTGTCATAATTGTCAAGAGAAATATGAAAATAATCTCTCCTTATCTCAGATATCTCAAACACTGATAAATAGCATATTTACGCAGTTTTTTCACTGTAACGACTTATTTATGTAAATTTTACCATGTTAAATCGTCTTAATATCTCACTTTTTTATAAAAAGATTATCTTAGCCTTATCTTAAAATATAGACAGCATTGCAAAAAAAGGTGTCTCAAAATGTATGTAATCTACATTTCAAAACACCTCTCAATTTCTTTAAAAACCAGGATTATTCCTAAAACCTCTATTAATAAGCTGTTATATGCTCATCTATAAAGCTCTATAACCTTTAAAGCCTAATGTATATACTATACTAATTTTCTACCCATTAAAACACCCATCACAGATGCCATCATAAGACCTCTTGTCCATCCTGAAGAGTCTCCTAGACAATGAAGTCCTTTAATGTTAGTATCAAACTCTGGTGTCATCTTAATGCGGTTGCTGTAAAACTTTAATTCTGGTGAATATAATAAAGTTTCTGAACTTGCAAATCCAGGAACCACATTATCCACTGCCTGAATAAAGTTAATAATATTGGTCATTGCACGGTATGGCATTGCTGCTGTAATATCTCCAGCAACAGCATCCGGAAGTGTTGGCTTTACATTGGATTGGCTTAATTCCTTTGGCCAAGTTCTCTTTCCGGAGAGAATATCTCCATAACGCTGTACTAAGATATGTCCACAACTTAGCATATTCGTTAATTCACCAACCTTTTGTGCATAAGCAATCGGTTGATTAAATGGAACGCTAAAATTATGAGAAACTAAAATAGCAAGGTTTGTATTATCAGACTTCATTTCCTTGTAGGAATGACCATTTACTACAGCTAAGTCATTATCATAATTTTCTTGGCTAACAAATCCTCCAGGATTTTGACAGAAGGTACGTACCTTATTCTTAAATGGAGCTGGATATCCAATTAACTTGGATTCGTATAATACTTTATTCACATCCTCCATAATCTCGTTACGAACTTCCACACGTACTCCGATATCTACTGTTCCTGGCTGGTGAGCAATATCATGTTCTTCACATATTTTCTCAAGCCAATCAGCACCTTTACGTCCTGTTGCAACAACAATACTATCTCCCCTTAACTCAATGCAGTCATCGTGCTTTATTGCATTTTCAATAATCGCACCGGTACAGGTATTCTCTTCAATAATGATATCTTTACATATATAATTAAAATAAATCTCGACACCATTTTCTAACAGATACTCTTCAATGCTTTGATAAATCATTTGAGCTTTCTCTGTTCCAAGGTGACGAATTGGACAATCTACCAATTTTAAACCAGCTTGAATCGCTCTTTTACGAATTTCCTTTGTTTTTTCTGGCTGACCTACTCCCTCGATTTTGTTATCAGCACCAAATTCTAGATAAATTCCATCGGTATAATGAATTGTTTCTTGAGCAAGATCTTCACCAATAAGAGTTGGTAAATCTCCACCCACTTCATAGCTTAAAGACAATTTTCCATCTGAAAAAGCTCCAGCACCGGAAAATCCTGTTGTGATATGACAATAAGGCTTACAATTCATACATTGCTTGGTTTTTGTTTTTGGACAACTTCGTTTTTCTACAGAACGGCCTTTTTCAACAATTGCAATCTTTTTCTTGCTACCCTTTTTGATCATCTCAAGTGCAGTAAAAATACCTGCTGGGCCTGCTCCAATAATCACGACATCATAGTGTTTCATCTGCATCTTCCTTTCGGTAATTCCTACATCAGTTTACTGATTCGAAACTTTATTCTGTAACTATAAAGCGGTGAAAAATCAATTGCTTCCATATCCCCTTATTTGCATCCCTGATATGTAGACAATAGTTTCTTAACCTTATCTATTATAGATAGTATGAACGCCTTGTGTCAAGCAAGAGCTAACTAACAGACTGGACCAATCCATACGACACTCTACAATACTATATCTTAAACTGTTCCACAATTTTTTGTAAGTCCTTTGCATGTTGCATTGACTCAGATACGATCTCTGTAGTTTTTCCAGTAAGCTCAACAGTATTTGAAGTCTTATGAGCGATATCATTTATTCCAGTTGCAGATTCCGAAATCGTATCGTTAATTCCCTTGATTGCTTCTGCTATGTTTTTAATTGTTGTCTGTAAACCACTTATAGAGGTATTGATAATTGACATACTATCATTAAATTTGAGGGCATCATCGGAATACTGTATACTGACATTACAAAATCCCGTATAATCATTCAATACTGTTTTTTCTAAGAAATCCAGTGTCTTTGATAAACAATCTACCATATTATTAACAGCATCTTGTACCTCTTCTACGATATCTGTAATGTCTTTTACCGCTCTTGTGGATTGATTTGCTAAGTTACCAATCTCCGTTGCTACTACTGCGAATCCCCTTCCTGACTCTCCAGCTCTTGCAGCCTCAATTGATGCATTTAAAGACAATAAACTTGTCTGAGAAGCAATATCCATAATCGCTTTCGAGAGGACCTGAACGCGTTCTACTGATTTCGATTTATCAATTGCTGTTGTAGTCCTCACTTTAACTTCTTCATACATCTGCTTTGTGAGATCACTGGCATGTTCCATGCTGGAATGAAGTTCTTTCGCTCTTTGCATGATTTCTTGAGCCATTGACTTCCCTTCTTGCGTAAGTTGATTAATCTCTTTTGTATTATCTTCAATTTGAATAATATTTGTATTAATAGACTCTGTTGTTGCCGCTGTCTCTTCAATACCAGCAGCAATTTCCTCGGTTGTCGCTGAGTTATCACTCGAATTTATATTCACCTCATTGGAGTAACGACTTAATTCTTCTGCATTATTTCCAATTCGATCTGAAGAATTCGTCAAACTTCCAATGACACCGATGATATTATCACGCATTTTACCAATGGAACGACTCATTTCACCAAATTCATCTCGACGGCTATTAAGTTTTTTCTGCCTATCATCTTCAGAAAAATCGAGATTTGAGATACGATTCACCGCATTTGTTATAATAATAGTAGGCTTTGCTAGTAAGTAAGCAATAATTATTCCTACAAGGGTTGCTAGTGCTAGTATAAAAATATTACCATAGATCATTCTTCTATTAAACTCTCCTCTTGGTAACATAATTTCAGATTCGTCAGCAGTTAGAACAAGAATAGAATTATCTACTTCGGAAATATAATATCCTGCATACTTCTTAACTCCTTGGAATTCATAGGTTATCGTATTATTCTCAGGTATAATTCCCTGTTTTAACTGCTCCACGATTCCCTTAACAACAGAGTTCTCAACCTGCACTCCAACTTTACTTTCCGTAGGATGGTATAGCATAACTCCACTACCGTCTACCACATATACATAACTTGATGCATTACCTTGTAATGATATTCCACTAAGAATTGTAGCAAAATCTTCATAGGTAAGAGCTTGATCTTTCATATTCGACTCATGTTCCAATAGACATCCATAAGCATTGGTTACATCCATCATGCTATCCTTAGTCTTCTCATCAATTACTTTTTCAAAACTCGGAAAGGCTGTGAATAAGTTAAATACAGATCCGATAGCTGTAATTAGTAGCACAATACCTATCACTTTTGCCTTCATGGTACGAAACAAACTTGTTTTTACTGTTTTTCTAATCTCTTTTGATATTTCTTTTTCTTTTAGACTTTCTACCATCATTTGTAAACCTCCACCCAACGTAACTATTTTTTCTACTTCTGTAAATCTATCGACTAATTTTGTCGATTTATTTATCATTTTCGACTTTGACATATCATTATAACAATTTTTCCAATGATTTCATATAAAGAACATGTAAAGAATATGTAAAATAACAAAAGCTGTTACATTAATTTAACTAGAAAAAATACGCTATGCGAACTTTTCCTTGTCATGAAAAATGTAACAGCTTTTTAAATTTAATCTACTCAATTTCAATTAGCAGCAGCTTTTAAATGTAGACTACTCACTTCAACTAGCAGCAGCTTTAAATTTAATCTCCCCATTGCAACTAGCAGCACCTTTTAAATTTAATCTACTCATCTTTTTTAAATTCTTCTAATTCCTCTTCCGGTATATAAATACCTTCATTATAAATCATTTCATCTGCAAATTCTTCTTCTACTTGCTTTGCTAAGTCTTTGGTAAACAAAAGATAATCTTCATTCTGTGACTCTTCGCACATATCCTCTTGTCGAGGCGTAGATTCCTCTTCCTCTACTAAGTTGGATTTATACTCGTCGTCCTGATTATCTTCTAACTTGGATTTATACTCGTCGTCCTCGTCCTCTTCTAACTTGGAGTCATACTCGTCCTCATCCTCTGCATCCGTTATTTCCTCCGAAATGCCTAAGAAATCATCTTTCTCTTTTGAATTATTACGAGTTCTCTTAAAAGCATCCGTATCCTCATCTTCGTAACAGTCTTCTTCCCCTGTCATCTTTTTCTTTATTGCATGGAATATTCCTTCAATAATAATAGTCATAATAAGATAGAAGATAATACATACAAATATTGAGAAGAATGGATACATCGTTCTTTGGCCAATTCTAGTCATAACTTCTGTTAAATCATTTACTGAAATATACGAAACGATAGTAGTCCATTGTAATAATAAGATTGCAAGCCGTTTTAACATAAATAAGGTATCTTCCACTGTCTGTGGTAAGGTAACTGTAAAATAGACTTGCTTCAATCTCCGAATCACTGCTACATCTTGGTGCTTTTTCGCTTCTCTCACCTGTCTTGCAATGATTTGTGCAAAATGTCCTGCTCCATATAACCCGATTGCAATCCCAGAAATTAAAGTGACACTAAGATGCAACCGTTTAAACACAACATAATAAAATAGCAAAAGTATTAATACTACTGGTGTACTACGAAATATAAAACTAATCGAGTGTGCTAATCCCGAGATTCCTCGCTTATGATATGACATAAAGTAACTTAACACAGATCCGATTGCTACAGTTACTATCCAAGCGATTGCCACTAAAATAATTGTCACAATTACGCTTTTTGCGATTAGATAATATGCTCCACCAGAGATTAGGTTGTTATTTATCGCATCAAAGATATTTCTGATAAAACTCATATTCATTCCTCCTCTCACTCTAAAACCAGATAAGCGTATTGATTCATCGTATAGTAACCGTCAGTCATACAGTATGTTTTTTTCGTATCTACTGTATTTTTGCTAGTTCCATAGCTAAAGAGTACATCTACTTTACCACCCATGAGCATAGAAAAACTCGTATCATTTTGAAGGTATACATATCGTATCTCTTTTCCTAAGATTTTACCTATCTCATGCATTAAAGCTACGCTAAATCCATATGGTTTTTGATCAAAATCTACCATATCAATAGGCGGTAAAGCTCCCGTAACACCTACGTATATCGTACCATTGGTCCCTGAAATTTTTTCAAAATCCTTAGCATACATTGGCTTTATTTCCTCTGCCTCAATATAGGTGGATACAAGGGATTCTAAAGTGCCATTTCCCTTTAATGCTCTCAAAGCTCCATTCAGATCATCTTTTAATGCTTGGTTTTTGGCTGAAAGTGCCATACCAAACTCGAGTCGATCCTCTGAAGCTTTTGGAATCTCAAGCTTCCTTATTCCTTTTTCTGTACGTGCTAAATAATCTGCTGTCACATCAGCAAACCAAGCTACCTGTATCTCGTTGGTTTTAAGCGCTGAGAGTGTTTCATAAACATCTGGATAGGAGCGATACCCTTTTAATTTAACGCCAAGAATACTATCAAACAATATCCTAGAGCTATTATCCGGCATTTTGGAAACTACTCCACCCATTGTCTTACCGTTAAGTTCCACAACAGCTTCTAAATTCTCAGAGGTTACCTTAGCTCCATCATCAAACAGTCTTACACCAGCACATATCAGACAAAAGATTGCAAGAACTGCAACCGTTATCCATTTTGTTCTCGTTCTCATCATCTTAAAGTCACCCCGATTATCTTTTCATTTCGAGTTCCTACCACAATTTTATTCTCGTACACTGCTGCAGTCGCCTCGATTCCGCCACCAACATCAATGCTATCAACGACTTGTCCAGTAACAGCATCAATTAACATAAGCTTATTATTATAAGCTCCCTGTAACAGATAAGCATCCCCGCTTGTTGTATAAATCATATTAGCTGAGCTCCAAGAATCTGTTCCTAAATCTGTTCTCCAAGTTTCCTCTCCAGTCCTCTTATCTAATGCTACTAGATAACCACCATCAATGTTAGGAGTCTTAGAAACAAAGTAAAATACTGAATTTGAAACAATTCCTTTACCTACAATTCCTGTTGCTAAAAAACCACCTGCTAGGCCTGCAACACTATGAACTTCATATGGTTTTTTCCATACAATTTCACCAGTTATCGCATTTAATTTATATACGCTAGCCTCTCCCATATTGTGACTGTTTTTCCCATACTTAAGAGTTGTTGCTACATAGATGTATTTTTTCCCATCCTCTTCTTTATCAAAGAGAATGGAAGAATTGACATCGTCGTCAACATCCTGTGTCCACATGAGTTCCATAGTGTTTAAGTCAATGCAGTTTACAACACCGCCATTATCACCAAGGTAGAGATAATTCTCCCACACGCTACCACTGCATTCACTACCCCATACATGAAAATCTTCGGATGCACGAGCAGCACTATATACAACACGAACTTCCTCTGATGGTGCTATGGATAAGGTTCCTTTTACCTTATCATATTTTGTGTTAAGTTTTAACGTATACAATACACCATTTTCACCAGGACAAATAATGGTGTCAGATTCCACATGGTAGATGGCGGAACTATCAAAAGCATGCCAAATACGAGGTGCAATAGGATCGTTCATCGCAAACTCGTAAAGTTTTGAACCATCGATCAGACTATAGATATAAATTCTTGGGCTAATACATTCCCCATACACGCCAGTTTGTGCATCCCCCGATCCCATAATAAGCATTGGAATACCACCTGGATGAATTGAGCCGGTGCCTTTAAATGTCATACCAACATTGATTGCATCTCTTGTTGGTTCCCCGGTATCCATATCCAAAAAGTGCACATATCCATCCATACCGGGATAAATTACTTCTACAAGCCCTTCCTTCTTCTTCGCAGAATCATACAGATTCATGATTCTCTTTGTCTCTTCATCCCACTTAACAACCAACGGCTGACCTGTCCAGCCATTCCCTGACCAGTAATCAACCCCATTGCTTTTTAATACCTTTCCTGTTTTAAATGACCAGATATCAGAATCAAACTTTTTTTCTATAAGATTAGCATAGCCATAGGCTTGATGATTTCTATAATAGTCGCCACGAAACGTATAGATGCCCTTTAATTGATCCATTTCCGATAAATACTCTTCTGAAAATGTCAGATCATATGGACGTTTATAACTATTTACGTCTACCCCATTCACCTGAATATGGGAAGTCATTGATAGAACACTAGGATTTGTATTTTTCGTTGCTCTTGGTACCATCTCCTCAGCACCTTTTGCATTATCAAGGTACTGCTCTACAGGAAGGCTTCCTCTCGTATTAACCGTATAATTATATAAATAGCGAATGTTTCCCTTTACTTTTACCAGTAATTTAAAACCATAAAATCCTGTTCCCAGTATTATTAGAACTAATACACTAATTAGAATCCGAAACGTTATAGATTTTGTAAATTTTTTCTTCTTATTCATATTTATCCTAACTCCAATCTACGCGCTCTAGCACGCATACAAACAAGTGAAAATACGCTTTACGAACTTTTCCTTGTTTTCTACACCCAATCATTCCATCTAGTCGAAGCGGATATTCACAATCCTCTTACGCTACTTGTTCATAACCTCATTCTCAAGTTGCTTATCTACCA
This sequence comes from Lachnoclostridium sp., assembly GCF_031997925.1. Taxonomy (NCBI): domain Bacteria; kingdom Bacillati; phylum Bacillota; class Clostridia; order Lachnospirales; family Lachnospiraceae; genus Lachnoclostridium; species Lachnoclostridium sp. The sequence goes on from NZ_DAMADT010000036.1 coordinate 17,278, forward strand.
AAATATAGATAATCTTCTCCTCAGATTCACAGTTATCATATAGAATTTTACCATTTTTGTCAACAGTTATAACAATACCCAACAAATAGTAAGAATATAATAGGAAATAAAACGTAAAAAAAGAATGCAAGCAAGTACACACATAAATCGAACGCCTACATTCCCTCTTATTTTATTTTAATTCGACATTGATACAATCTTCAATTACTTCAATGTCTTCACGATGAACTGCTACTTCATTCTCCATGATATGTACTAACTCACAGGCAAAGGAAGCCTGTGTAGCCAATGTGTTAATATTCTGTGATACTAAAATACCTATCGATTCTTGTTCTTCCACCATCGACATCACATGTTCTAACTCTTTCAATTGTTCCCCTTGTACCCTTGTGAGATGATCTTTTAAATGATTTGTAACACAGTAAGTAATTGCTTCCATCTTGGAAATAAGCTTTTGCACCTCAATTGAAGTTTCTGAAACAAGGCAACATAGTTTATCCTGTTCATTGAGTACATCAAATGTAGTTTTCTCTACTTGCTCTTGAGAACAATACAGCTTTTCCATAATCTCTTGTAAAGATTCGTTTTGCATTGTTATCCCCCATATATCCTAGAACTATGTACTTTAGAGTTTTATAACTTCTTCTCAAACTTGAAAATATATGTGAAGTTTTAGAATTTCTTAGGCAGCGTCTCTTGGCGCCTTAGAAATTCCCTTTCACACTTCCTGTAATAATGTTAATAATTCTCTGACGTTATTAACACCGATGAGACGAATTCCCTGAATCTTTAAATGTTGTTGATTCACTTGTGGTAAAATACAGATTTCATAGCCCATCTTCTTTGCATCGTTAACACGCTGTTCCGCCATACTTACAGCACGAACTTCTCCCGTAAGACCTACTTCTCCAAAGACAAGTGTTTTACTGCTTAGTGCTCTATTCTTATAGCTGGATATTAGCGCCATCACGATAGCTAAATCTAGGGCAGGTTCATTTATTTTCATTCCACCCGCAACATTTACATAAGCATCACAAAAAGATAACTGTATCCCCAATCGTTTCTCAATAACCGCCATTAATAAATTCACACGATTATAATCTGTTCCTGCTGCTGTTCTACGGGGCATATTTAAGTTGGATTGACAAACCAAAGCTTGTACCTCAACTAGCATGGTTCTTGTCCCTTCCATAGAAGCTGCCACAACAGATCCTGGTTCATCCTCCGGTTTTCCTTGGAGCATATACTCGGAAGGATTCATCACTTCTGCCAATCCTGTGTTTTTCATTTCAAATACGCCGATTTCATTCGTGGAACCAAAACGATTTTTCACCGCTCTAAGGATTCGATAAGCAGCAGTATTATCCCCTTCAAAATAAAGTACAGTATCTACCATATGTTCTAAGACTCGTGGACCAGCGACAACGCCTTCCTTCGTCACATGCCCAACAATAAATATCGATATCCCCATCCCTTTTGCTAAATGCATTAAGGCTCCTGTTGATTCTCGTACTTGGCTTACACTTCCTGGGGATGCACTGATTTCTTCTTTAAACATTGTCTGGATAGAGTCAATTATCATTATCTCAGGAGTATCTTTTGATACAATTTCTTCAATCTGATTAAGGTTTGTTTCAGAAAGTAATAGCAGTTCGCCTTGGAAGGTTCCAAGGCGCTCTGCTCTCATTTTAATTTGTTGTTGGGATTCCTCTCCGGAAACATATAGTACTTTCTTTTTAGCCGTGGTTAATTGTCTGCACATTTGAAGAAGAAGTGTAGATTTTCCAATGCCTGGATCTCCACCTACTAATACCAATGATCCTTTTACGATGCCGCCACCAAGAACACGGTCCAATTCTCCTATTCCTGTTACAGTTCGATTTTCTTCTTCCGTACATACCTCTGAGAGGTACTTTGGCGTTTCTGTTTTTCTACTGCTAACTTTATTCGCCGGTGTCTTTTTGACAACTGGTTCCTCCGTAAAGCTGTTCCATGTTTTACATCCTGGACATTGCCCTACCCATTTTGCAGATTCAAACCCACACTCTTTACAAAAGAATACGGTACTTTTCTTTGCCATTCTTCTTTCTCCCACGCTTTTGCATCGCCCATAAACTTATTTCAGACTGATTACTTAATAGCCGATGCAATTACATCGTCCACAAATTAATTAGACTGATTACTTAATAGACGATGTATTGTTTCCGAAACTTTTACTCTAGTATTTTATAACTTGATTACACGTACTTGAACTTCTCTCTCACAGTTAAGCTCTGTACTAATCACTAGCTTTCCGCCTAAATTCGTCTTCATCTTACCAACATTAGTTCCATCAATGAAGATTTTGTATTCTTTTTCTGGTTCTAACTCTAATGTAATTTGAGCGTCTTCACTGCCCTTTACATTGAAGCTAACTTCTTTTTCTGAAATATCTAAATGAGATACTGCTGTTCCTGGAACAGACTCATACACAAATAAACCATTCTTCTCTAATTTTGTAATCTCATAAAATGTTTTTACTTTATATAAATCTCCGTTGTGCTGGAAATCCGAAACCTTTTGTTTTGTCTCTAAGGTGTAATCACCAAAGCTAATTGTGCCATCCTTTTCTTCACGAATCAGATTCTCATATAATGCCATCTTCTTATCCTCCCGGTATTGTTCACAACCATTTGTTTTTAGAACTTATTTGTAACGAATACAATCATTATGATTCATTTTCTATATATGCATTATAATATAATCGATGACATAATGCTACTAAATCTTCTACATTTCGATTAATTTGTATAGAAAATGAGTTAGATATTTCCTTCCAAAGAAACTACTTACAGTTACTCTGTCTTTGCTTTTCTAGTACGTTTCTTTTTTCCTGTCATAACAATCTGATTTTCTTTATAATCGACCGTCACAAAGTCCCCCGAACTTACCTTACCTTCTAAAATTTCTTCCGCCAATTTATCTTCAATATAACTTTGTATTGCACGGCGGATTGGTCTTGCACCATATTTATCATCAAAGCCTTTTTCCGATATAAAATCTATTACACTTCCTTCTATCGTAAGCTTTAAATCCATTTGTTGCTTGCAGCGCTTTTCAATGGTTGCTAACATAATCTGAACAATGTTCTTGATATCTTCTCTCGTTAAGGAATGGAATACAATAATTTCATCAATTCGATTAATAAACTCTGGCTTAAAGATTCGTTTTACCTCATCCATAACGCCTTCCTTCATACGATTATAATCTGCTTTCTCATCGACTACGGAAGCAAATCCAAGCTTCTTTGGTGAAATAATACTTTGCGCACCAGCATTTGATGTCATGATGATAATTGTATTCTTAAAACTAACTTTTCTTCCCTGTGCATCCGTGATATGACCATCATCCAACACCTGAAGTAAAATGTTAAATACATCCGGATGTGCTTTCTCAATTTCATCGAATAATATAACGGAATACGGATTTCTGCGAACCTTCTCACTTAATTGTCCACCCTCATCGTAACCAACATATCCAGGAGGAGAACCAATCATCTTTGATACACTATGCTTTTCCATATATTCAGACATATCAACTCGAATCATGGAATTCTCACTTCCAAACATCGCTTCCGCAAGTGCCTTACTAAGCTCTGTTTTACCTACACCGGTTGGTCCAAGGAATAAGAAGGAACCAATTGGCCTGTTCGGATCTTTTAGTCCTACTCTGCCTCGGCGAATCGCCTTCGCAACTGCAGAAACCGCTTCCGACTGTCCCACAACACGTTCATGCAATATTCCCTCTAGCTTCATGAGACGTTCGCTTTCTTCCTCTTCCAATTTCTTTACCGGAATCTTGGTCCAGCCCGAAATCACCTCCGCAATTTCGCCCTCTGTTACCATTAGTCTATTCTCTTCCCTAGCCTTTTCATGCTCTATCTTCTGACGATTTAGAGTTTCTCTTGCTCTATCTTGTTTTTTCTTAATTTCACTTGCCTTTTCAAAAGCCTCAGCTTTGATTGCTTCTTCTTTTTCAGCTTCCAGTAACGTAATCTTTTCCTCTAGCTGCTTCATCTTTGGCGATACTGCATACGTACTTAAACGAACTTTTGAGGCAGCTTCATCCATAAGATCAATTGCTTTATCAGGTAGATAACGGTCGTTTAAGTATCTCTTAGATAATTTTACCGCCGCAATTACAGCATCATCCGTTATTACAACATTATGATGGCTTTCATAGCTTGAACGAAGACCCATTAAAATTTTGATTGTTTCATCTTCGGATGGTTCTTCTACGACTACTGGTTGAAAACGGCGCTCTAATGCAGCATCTTTCTCAATATATTTACGATATTCCTCTCTCGTAGTCGCACCAATTAATTGAAGTTCTCCTCGAGCTAGAGATGGTTTTAATATATTCGATGCATCAATTGCACCTTCTGCCCCACCAGCACCTATGATCGTGTGTAATTCATCTAAGAATAACAAAACATTTCCATCGTAGATAACTTCTGATATTACTTTCTTAATACGTTCCTCAAATTCACCACGATATTTAGAGCCAGCTACCATACCAGATAAATCTAAGGTTACTACACGTTTATCCTTGATGGTATCTGGTACATCACCTTCTACAATTTTCAGTGCTAATCCTTCTGCAATAGCAGTCTTTCCTACACCAGGTTCACCTACCAAACATGGATTGTTTTTCGTTCTTCTGCTTAAGATTTGAATGACACGATTGATTTCATCTTCCCTGCCGATGACTGGGTCTAGTTTTCCTTCTTTTGCATAATCCGTAAGATTTCTACTATATTGATCAAGTGTAGGGGTAGAGGATTTTCCCTTGCCCTTCCCCTTTGTATTACTAAATTCATTCTTTGCTGCATTCAAGTCAACTCCAGCAGCAGCCAAAGTATCTACATAAAGCTTTTGAATATTAATTCCGAGTGTGTTTAATAATCGTATTGCTATACAGTCTGATTCCTTCATTAAAGCAATCAGTATGTGCTCCGTACCAATTTGCTCTGCGTTCATTCTTTTTGCTTCTTTGTCGCTTTGCTCCAAAATTCCTTTCGCTCTGCTGGTAAAATTATTGCTTCCTGTGACTTTCATTGGTGTATTAGGTGCGATTAATTGGTTGACTAATTCCAATACCTTATCTTCCTCTACACCGTTTGTTTCAAGCACCTTAGAGGCAACTCCGTCAGCCCTTAACAATCCAATCAATAGATGTTCCGTTCCAATATAATTATGCATTAAGCGGAAAGCGACATCGGTTGCCAGATTGATTGCCTCTTTCGCATTTTCTGTAAATCTATCTCTCATATATTCCTCCATTCCTGTACCTAATCTTTTCCTATCTAGGTTTCATACCTATATAATTTTTATTTTATACAAGAAAAAGCATGCTTCGCGAACTTTCCCTTTTAAAAACTAATGTGTTAAGCTAATTAATACCTTTTAAAGCTGTGGTAGCTTTTTATTAATGTATTCCGCGCGATAGCGGTCTCTTTCTCCACGTCCGATACTCTTGCCCAGAATCTTCTGTAAATTTGCTGGTGTAACCTCCATCATTAACTTATGAATGTTTAGTGGCTCATTTAATTTCATAAGCCCTGCATCCATTCCAAGCTTTAACTGAGATAACATCATTAATGCATCAACAGTATTAATCTTTTTGGCATATTTTAATACACCGTAAGAACGGTATACCTTATCTTCAATTTCATCACTATTCATATTAATCAGATATTCTCTACGTTTTCTTTCTTGTATCACTACCTGATCCATAAGCTTTTCTAGATTATCGATAATCTCTTTTTCGGATCTTCCAAGGGTCGTTTTATTGGATATCTGAAAGATATGCCCTAACCCCTTGGTGCCTTCACCATAGATACCTCTAATTTGTGCCCCATAACGGCCAATTTCTTCTGCTAGTTTTTCAATCTTACCAGCGATGTTTAATGCAGGTAAGAATACCATATAAGATGCCCGAAGTCCAGTTCCTACATTGGTTGGGCAGCTGGTTAAGTAACCATATCGATCATCATATGCAAACCCTAGTTGCTCTGAAAAAAAGTCATCAATTCTATCTGCATCTAAAAATGCCTTTTCCATATTCATTCCACTTGCAATCGCTTGTATGCGAAGATGGTCTTCTTCATTTACCATTACACTAATTCCCTCATCTTCGGAAACAATAAGTCCTGTTTCTAACTCTTTTTCTGCCAAGAGAGGGCTGATAATATGCCATTCTACCATAGATGCTTTATCGATATCACGAAGTTTATTTATACTGCAGTGATAAAACTTCAGATTTTCTTTCAGTTCCAGGTCCTTTGTAAGTCCAGTAACTTTATTTACAAGCTGTATCGCTGACTCTCTATTCATTCGTTCTTGAAAATAAAATCCTTTGATGTTTCTTGCAAGGCGGATACGGCTAGAAATTACAACATCGCTATCCGCTGATTGCTCTTCATACCACTTTTTCATAGCCTACCTCCTTTTTAAACCTTTCTAAGTTCTCGGATTCGGTCTCTTATTCTTGCTGCCTCCTCATATTCCTCCTGTTCAATCGCCTGCTGCAATTGAATTGTGAGTTTATCCTCTTCTGAAAGTTCATTTATAAGACGATTCATTTCACTTTCATAACCCTTTGGCCTTTTGCCGGTATGAGTGTCTGCTCCGTGTATACTTCTAAAGTTTTTATTTAATACCTTACCAAAACTGCTGTAACAATCTGCACAACCAAATTTCCCTTGTTTTAGAAATTCTTCATAACTTAAACCACAGCTTTTACACTTTGTAATCGGGATCTCTTCCTCATTTTGTTGTTTTCCAATACTATCAAGTAATCCAAATAACATCCCGCCTAAAGTGGGATCACTACCATCCCCCTGTGGAAAATTTAGAAATGAACTGTTTTTAGCAGCGCATTCGGAACACAGATGCTGTTCTGTTTTCTTTCCGTTGATGATTTCCGTATAGTAGATTTTCGCTTCTTTCTTCCCGCAAATATCACATAACATAGTTTACCTCCTATCTGGAATCACTGGAGAACTCTCTCATGATACTGTCCATCAGCTCATGAATTTCCTCACAACTGATATCTTTACAGATGGCCTGTGCTAAAATCACTCTCATCTGACTCTTAAGTTCAGCAATAGCTGCAATTTTATCGTAATCGAGTGCGATTACAGCTCCTCTTCTTCGGTCAAGTTTTACAAAGCCCTCCTGTTTTAAAATAGTGTAGGCTTTGTTTACTGTATGCATATTAATTCCTATATTTTCTGCTAATTCTCTCACAGACGGGAGATTATCCCCTTCTCTGATCTCTGAGGTTGCAATTCCCAGGATTATTTGATTTCTTAATTGAATGTAAATTGCTTCATCACTATTAAAGTCAATGGTTACAATCACATTCTTCACCCCCTTGCTGTATTACAACGTGTTCTCGAAGTTATATCTGTTATATTCATACTATAACACTATGATTCATTTGTCAACTGATACAATTTGGCTAAAATAAATCATCCTCTTGATTGGTTTTCATTCGAAGCATTAAGCGAACGATACCTATCA